>JBBQYN010000084.1:0-9023 GCA_038208655.1 Actinomycetales bacterium | reverse complement strand
TGCTGCAGGACTCAGCCCGGCGCCTGTCACTGGTCACGGCTCCGGCTGGGGAATAAAAAGCCCGGCCACGCTGCTGTGCCTCACGGTACGCACGGAGCGCCCGCACCTTTGACACGACGGGAATCACCATCACCGACCGCACCCTCTCCGAGCCGCAGGCTTCGGGTCCCCGTACCACCGAGGCCAACGAGCATGCCGACCCCCGGCACAGCAAGCGCAACACTCTGGTGATCCGGCTGCTGCTGGTCTCGGCCTTCGTCGTGATCCTCAACGAGACCATCATGGGCGTGGCACTGCCGCACCTCATGGACGACCTCAGCATCACCACCACCGCGGCGCAGTGGCTGACGACCGCGTTCATGCTCACCATGGCCGTCGTCATCCCGATCACCGGTTTTCTGCTGCAGCGATTCAATACCCGCCCGGTGTTCCTGGCGGCCATGACCCTGTTCAGTCTCGGCACCCTGATCGCCGCTGTCTCCCCCGGTTTCGAGATTCTGCTGGTCGGTCGCATTGTGCAGGCGACCGGCACCGCGATCATGATGCCGTTGCTGATGACGACCGTGATGACCCTGGTTCCGGTCTCGTCCCGCGGCAAGACGATGGGAAACATCTCCATCGTCATCTCGGTCGCCCCCGCGATCGGCCCAACCATCTCCGGCATCATCCTCAGCGTTCTCGACTGGCGCTGGATGTTCCTTCTGGTGCTTCCCGTCGCGATCGCCGCGCTGGCCCTTGGCGCCTCCCGCATCCAGAACGTGTCCACCCCGCGCGCCGTGCCGCTGGACGTGTTCTCCGTCATTCTCTCCGCCTTTGGTTTCGGTGGCTTCGTCTACGGCCTGAGCAACCTCGGAACCCTCGCCGAGGGCTCCGGAGCGGCCGGCTGGCTGCCGCTGGGTATCGGCATCGTCGCCCTGATCGCCTTCGTGCTGCGCCAGGTCGTGCTGCAGCGCACCGACCGGGCTCTGCTCGACCTGCGCACGTTCCAGTCACGCACGTTCAGCATCGCGATCCTGATGCTCGGCATCAGCATGATGGCGCTGTTCGGCACCATCATCCTGCTGCCGATCTACATGCAGACCGTGCTCGGCCTGGACGCCCTGGCCACCGGGCTGCTGCTGCTTCCCGGCGGCCTGACCATGGGGATCCTGGCGCCGTTCGTGGGCCGAATCTACGACCGGTTCGGGCCGACCATCCTGGTGGTTCCCGGTTCCATCATCGTGAGCGCCGCTTTCTGGGCCATGGCCATGATGAACGAAACCACCGCCCCGAGCATGCTTCTGGCGGCGCACGTGACCATGAGCGCAGGCCTGGCCCTAATCTTCACGCCCCTGTTCACCGCGGGCCTGGCCTCGCTGCGGCCCTCGCTATACTCCCACGGCAGCGCCGTCGTCGGCACCGTCCAGCAACTGGCCGGTGCCACCGGCACGGCTCTGTTCATCGCCGTGATGAGTTCCCAATCGGCCCAGCTCGTGTCGCAGGGTGTCTCCGAGGTCTCGGCTACGGCATCCGGTATTCAGTCGGCGTTCCTCGTGGGAGCGATCATCTCGCTGTTCGCGATTCCCGCCGCCTTCCTGGTGCGTCGCGGCGCGACGGTTCCGGGCGCGCCGGCACCGATGGCGCACTAGTCACCGGTCACGGCGGGGTGGTCGGTCGGCAGCGCGGTGCGCTTGCCGTCGGCCAGTAGGCGCAGGTTCTTCTCTTCCCAGTCCGTGAGCGCCTGGCGCAGCGGTTCCAGGGCCGCGAGTTCGGGGCATCCGGCGCTGGACCTTCCGCAGCGGCAGCGTTGCGGCGCTGAGATATCCACCGTGTGCAGCACGCTGAGTCGCCAGATCACGGCCATGGACCAGTCCACCCGTTTGCCGGCCAGTTCAGCCTTGCGTTCGGCCCGTTTGATCAGGTCTCCCTCGAGCAGCGCACGCACCTGGGTCACCTCGCCGCGTTCAAAGGTTCCCGAGACGACCCGGCCGAGCTCCTCGACCTGCCCGGTCAGCCGGGTGATCTCGACATCTTTTTCGGCGATCACGGCGACGGATGCCGCGGCGAAATCCGTGTGGGCCTGCAGCTCCTCGGCGAAGTGTGCCGCCCACCGGGCGACATGCTCGGTGTCGCGGCGTTCCGCCTTCTCGGCGCTGAGGTGGTGCACGCAGGCCGCGCACACCACATGATCGCTCACCGAAGTGAACGTGAACGGCTGGTCCATCTGACAGCACAGGCAGGTGGCCTGCACACTCGTGTGCAGCGGATATGAATGGGTCACGGGCCGGTCCTTGGTGTCGAAGAAGAGTCTGCGCCCAGTCTGGCAGGTGCCGCCGTCGCGGCGGGCGCAGCCGTCAGAACGCGCGCGGCCGCATCATCAGGAGAGCACGTCTTTGGTGGAGAACCGACCGTAGGCCAGCGCACCGAACACCAGAATGTATCCTGCCTGCAGCAGAGCGTTCTGCCCGAACGAGGACCATTCAATGGGCTGGCGCAGCAGGTCGGCGAAGTTCAGCCAGTAGTGGCTGAACAGCCACGGATGCAGCCAGTCCAGTTGTGGCAGCACGTCGAGCACCTGAGAGGTGACGGACACGACGACCGTCGCGGCCATCGCTCCCACCGGAACCTCCGTGAGCGTGGAAATGAACAGGCCGATCGCCGACAGCCCGAGCAGTGACACGGTGACGTAACCGGCCACGAGCAGTGACCGCAGCACCGATTCTGCGACCCCGATGGTGTCGCCGGAGAGCAGTGTGACCGGACCGATCGGAAACAGCAGCGCCCCCACGATCGAGCCGGTCAGCGCAACGGTGACCGTGCCGACGACGCAGAAGGCGGCAGCGCCGACATACTTCACCACCAGTAACCGTACCCGTCCCGCCGGGGCCACGAGCAGGTAGCGCAGGGTACCCAGCCCGGCCTCACCGGCGATAGTGTCCCCGGCCACCACGCCAATGGTCAGCGGCAGGAACAGCGGCACCGCCACGACGAGCGCCGTGATGCCCACGAACAGGCCGTTCTGGGTGATGCGGTCCAGGAACGGCGGGCCGTCGCCGGGCGACAGCGTGGAGGTGGACAGGCGCACCGCCACGGCGATGAGGATCGGAATCAGGGCGAGTGCCCCGAGCATAGCGATCGTGCGGCGGCGGCGAAAGAGCACCGACAGCTCCGAGACGAGCAACGCCAGTCCCAGGGACGGTGTCGGTCGAGCAACGACCGCACCCGCCGGAGCGCCGATCAGGCCGGGGCGAACGTCACTGGACGACATCGAAACCTTCTCCGGTTAGGGCCACAAAACGGTCTTCCAGGCTGGTCTCATCCACAACGAAACCACGCACTCGCACGGTGGCCGCCACGAGGGCCGCCACGATCTCCTCGGCGCGCAGGGTGCTGTCCGGAAGGGGAGCGCTCACCGACCATCCATCCGGCGTGGTCGAGTCCGGCCGGTCCAGGCCGCCGGCCGAGGCGCGGCCGGAATCGCCGGCGGCGAGCGGGGCCAGGCCCAGCCGCAGCAGCACCCCGCGCGCGATGTCCGTGTCGGGGGTGCGAATGCGCACGAACGTCTGGCCCACACTGCGCAGTTCGTCGAGGGTGCCGGCCGCGACCAGGCTGCCGGCGCTCATCACCGCTGCGTGCGTGCAGACCTGCTCGATTTCGGCGAGCAGGTGGCTGGACACAAAAACGGTCGTGCCTCCGGCGGAGAGGGACCGCACCAGGCTGCGCACTTCACGCGTGCCCTGCGGGTCCAGGCCATTGGTCGGTTCGTCGAGCACCAGCAGTTCCCGCGGCATGAGCAGCGCATTGGCCAGGCCCAGGCGCTGCTTCATTCCCAGGGAATAGGCGTGCACCTTCTTATGGGCGGCGTGGCTGAGGCCAACCCGCTCCAGGGCGTCGGCCACGCGGGCTCGGCGAGACTGTCCAGGTGCGTACCGGTCGGCGGTGTCGAGGCGATGCAGGTTGGCCGTGCCCGACAGGAACGGGTAGAAGGCCGGGCCTTCCACCAGGGCGCCCACACGGGGCAGCACACTGCGCAGCCGCGACGGCATGTCTTCGCCCAGCACACTGACCTCGCCGCTCGTGGCGGTCGCGAGTCCGAGCAGCATGCGGATGGTCGTGGTCTTGCCCGAACCGTTCGGCCCGAGAAAACCGAACACACTCCCCCGCGGCACCTGTAAGTCCACGCCGTTGACGGCGGTTTGCTTGCCGAACTGTTTGGTCAGGCCCCGGGTCTCGATGGCCAGGTCGAGCGCCCGGGTGCCGTCAGTCACTCCGCAGCGGGTGCGGCAGCAGCCGCATCCTGCAGGGCACTGATCGGTACGGAGCCCGCAAAGACCCGCCCATCGTCGGTCAGCAGCACGTTCGCGAGGGTGGTCGAGAACGCTTGGCCACCGTCGACGGCGGAGGTGAGCTGCGCGAACATCGGGTTCTCGGTCAGGTCGGCCGGAACCGATCCGGCGGGAAGTGCCGCGATGGCGTCCCAGCCGGTGCCGATCAGCGTGAAGGGCAGGTTATCGATCATGTCCTGCTTGGTCGCCTCGGCCTCGGCGAGGCTCTCGGGAGTGATGCCGCGGGCGGCGGCCTTGTCGGCCGCCTGCTGCGTGAGCTCGTCATAGCTGGGCAGCGCCTGCTCGGTGACGGTCGCGTCGGCGGGCGGCGTGAACGCGAAGAGTGAGGCATCCGGTGCCTCGAAGCTGATCTCCGAGTACGCCACCTGGAATGCGGCGTCATCCTGGCCGTCGGCGAGAACGGTGACCCCCAGCGGAAAGCCGGTTTCGGCGTCGACGAAGATCGCGACCGACTGCACGAGGGTGCCGTCCGTGCGCGGGGTGAGCAGAAGCTCATAGGTTCCCCGCCCGGCGACCTGGGTGTCCGTTCCCACGGTGACCGCGGTACTCGCGTCGATCCCGGTCAGGAACCGGTCCGCCAGTTCGGCAGGTGTCGGCACGTCACCGGGGATCTGGGCTTTTTCCGCCTCGGCCGCGGCGCGCGCCTGGTCGACTGATCCGGCCGGGATGGTCGCGTGGGTGGCGGCGTTTGTGGCGGAGTCGTAGAACCACAGGTCGTCGCCGCTGCGCACGAAGTTGCGTTCGTCGAGGCTGTCCTGAATCTGCACTCGAGCATTCTCAGGGCCGTCCACAAAGATGCGTGAGGTGTGTGAGCCCGTGAGCAGTCCCAGCGCGCTCGTGGCGGCGTTCGCACCCTCCGTCGTCTCGGCCGTGCCTTCGGTGCTGTCCTGATCGTTTCCCGGTCCGGGCATGGATCCGCTCGACGCGCCAGAGAGGGCGCTGATGTCGGGCAGCCCCAGAGCGGAACTCTGCTCCAGCTTGCCGGAGAACGCGGACACGGAACTGTCGCTGACGAGTGCGAGTACCTCGTCGGCTGTCTTATCGGGCAGGTCGGTGACCGCTCCCGCCTGCAGGGGAATGAGCACACCGGCGGCGATCACCGCGGGAACCACAACGGCGGGCATCCACCGTAACCACACTCGAGACATACACGTCCATCCTTCACGCCGTTCCGGTCGTGAGGCCGGTCGGTTTCCGTTGATTTCGTTGCTCCCGAGGCTACGCCCCGATGGCCCTGCATGTACATCCGAGAAGCCCACAGAAGACCTGCTCGCGGTGGATTCCCAGCCCGATGACAGGCCCCGCACGCACCGACAAAGGTCCGACAGCCGGGCATATGGCAGACGACCGGGTGACGGCGACCAGCGCACACCAATCGGTGCCGGGATACCCTGTTTCCATGCACCAACAGCCGCCCCAGCACCTCCTAGAAACGGTGCGGCAGTTCGCCGTGGGGGCGGGGTTCCTGGGTCGCGGATTGCGCATGTGGGCCTCCTCACCCCGACTGATGCTGCTCGGAGCGATACCAGCGCTGGTCGTGGGCATCGTCTTCGTCGCCGGCATCGTGGTCCTTGCGGTGAATCTGCCGGGGCTGACCCTGGCCCTCACCCCGTTTGCCGACGGGTGGGGCGAGCCGTGGCGCACCGCAACCCGGTTCGGCGTCGGGGCTGTTCTCGTGGTGGTGAGCGTTCTGGTGCTGGCCTACACCTTCACCGCCATCACGCTGCTGGTGGGCGACCCGTTCTACGAGCGCATTTGGCGCACCGTAGAAACCCGGCTCGGCTCGGCTCCGGCCGAGCAGAGCACGGGTTTTCTGCGTTCAGCGGCGCGTTCCGTCGGCGACAGCCTGCGCTTGCTCGTGCCCGCGGTCGGAGTCGGAGCGGTCATCCTGCTCTGCGGACTGATCCCCGTGATCGGACAGGTGGCGGCGTTCACTCTGGGCGCCGCCTTCGGTGGTTGGCTTCTGGTGATGGAGCTTTCCGGGCTGGCCTTCGACTCCCGCGGTTTCACGCTGCGTCAGCGGCGAAAGATCCTGGCGCGCAGCCGGGCGACCAGCCTCGGTTTCGGCGTGAGCACGTACCTGTTGTTCCTCATTCCCGGCGCGGCCGTCTTCGTGATGCCCGCCGCCGTCGCCGGAGCCGCGATGCTCAGTCGGCAGACGCTCAGCTCCGGCAGCGACTGACCCGTGAGTTGCGGTGGTGGCTCCCGGCGGTGCGGCAGAGCGAACCGGCAAATTTGCCGTGCACACAGGCCGGCGAAGCTTAGAATGTGATCGCGTTTCATTTTTCGTGGAGTGCGGATTTCACACACAGAACCCTGTCGATAGGAGCGCGATGGCTGATCGCTTTCTGGGAGCGGTGCACGCGCTGACCGCCACGGTCGGCCGTGAATCCCAACTTTGTCGACCGTTCCTCGATTTCCTCCCCGTGGATGGGGCATCCATCTCGACCATTGGTGATTTTCTGGGCGCAGAAACGTTGTCGGCCAGTGATGCCCAGGCCGTGCGGCTTGACGAATTGCAGTTCGACTTCGGAGAAGGGCCCTGTTGGGATGCCTTGGCGACCGCGGCCCCCGTGCTCGAACCGAACGTTCGTCTGGAACCCGCGCGGCGCTGGCCCGCGTTCGCCGACGCCATTCTCGGCGACAACCTGGGTGCCATCTTCGCTTTTCCCCTGGTGCTCGGGCCGCTGCGGTTGGGAGCCATCGACCTGTACACCGTTCGCCCGACCCAGCTCAGCGCCCTGCACATTCAGCAGGCCGTCGCACTGTCCACCGTGGTCAGCCGAGTGGTGCTGCTGCGGGCCTTCCGGCTGGCCGCCGGCAGCAGTGAACCCGAAGCGAGCGACCAATTCTCCCGTCGAGCCATTCATCAAGCCACCGGAATGGTGCTGATCCAATTGCAGATCCCCGCCAATGACGCTCGCCTCATCATTCAGGGTCACGCGTTCGCGGCGGGCCGTTCCATGCTCGACATTGCAGAAGACATCATCAGCGGGAAGTTGAATTTCGCTGATGAGATTGATTAGAAGGTTTCCATGATTTCCCACACTCGTGAAGATTTACTCCTCGACACATTTGCGACCCTCGCCGACACGCTCGTCGACGGCTATGACGTCGTCGACCTCTTGCAGACCCTCGTCGAGAATTGTCACAGCCTCTTCGACATCTCGGCGGCCGGCATTCTGCTGGCCGATGACAGCGGCGACCTGCACGTGCTCGCGTCCACCAGCGAGGCCAGCCGGCTGGTTGAGATGATGCAGCTCAGTGCCCGGGCCGGGCCCTGCGTGGAATGCTTCACCACGGGGCTGGTCGTGTCGCTTCCCGACATTGAAGACAGCCCGGCCGCTTGGGTGCGCTTTCGCGACAGCGCCCGAGCCGAGGGGTTCGCTGCCGTCTACGCGATTCCCCTACGCCTTCGGCAGACGACCATCGGCGCGCTCAACCTGTTGCGCTCTTCTCCGGGTGAACTCCGGCAGCAGGACGTACGCGCGGCGCAGGCCCTGGCCGACGTGGCCACCATCGGTATTCTGCACGAGCGGTCACTGCGGGAGAGCAGCACCATCCGCGACCAGCTCAGCGCCGCACTGAGCTCACGGGTCGTCATCGAACAGGCCAAGGGCGTCATCGCCTACACCCGGTCGGTCACGATGGATGAGGCGTTCGCGTTGATGCGCTCCCACGCCCGCAACAACCACATGCTGCTCTCCAAGGTGGCCGAACAGCTCGTCGACCGCACCCTGACCATCTGACCGGCACCGGCACCGCGCCGGCCGTGCGGCAAACGGATGCGAGACCGCGGCGTCGACACCGCAGAAACACCGAAAGCCCCAGTCAATCGACTGGGGCTTTCGGTGTTCGTTACGAGCTCACCCGGCGGATCAGGCTGCGCACCTGATCGTGGTCATTCGGAGCGTCAACTCAGTGGCTGGCCAGAGCCGGTTCGTCGAACTGGTTGCTGGTGTTGTTCACGCCGCCGGCCTTCAGCGCGGCATCGCCGGCGAAGTACTCCTTGTGGTTGTCACCCAGGTCAGCCGACATCGCGAAAGTCGAATAACGGCTAGAATACTTGTATGAAACGAAAGAACAAACTACTTCACTTCAGCTGCATCGTTTTTCTCATCGCGGGCGTGAGTGGTTTGATTTACGGTTCTTTCTATCCGTTCCCCAATCTGCAGACTAGAGCAATCACGTGGGATGAACTGCAGGTGATGATGGAATCCGAAAAGGGCTCGAATATTCGGAAGATCACTTGCGTTTGTCGGTTCTTCCCAACGCCAGACACAAACGATCTCATTGTGGAACTTAAAACACCCATGTGTATGCGAACCATCGCATCATCCCAGATGCCGACTGATGCAATCGGAACAAACTGCGGTATTCTCTATCGTCCGCGACCGCTCGTCAACAGGCGACTATACTGGTTGTTTGAGCAAGCGCGCAGCGCGGGAGTCGACCTCACGTTAAAAGCGCACGCTCCGGTCAATGGAAACAAGTACGTAACAGCTGAGCTTATCAAAAATGGAAAGCCAACCTCGGACTATGCGAAGGGACTCAAGATTGTCGGTCCACAGACTTCGAAGGCACCATGGCTCCGCGACTAGGTCAGCTTGATTGTGCGCAAGCGTAACGCATTGCCGATTACAGACACGGAACTGAGACTCATGGCGGCGCTTGCCAGCATCGGATTGAGAAGAAAAC
>JBBQYN010000083.1:0-9116 GCA_038208655.1 Actinomycetales bacterium | reverse complement strand
TCACCTGGCATACAGATGCCATGGTTTCCTCCATTACCGAAGGGCGAGTGCCCTTCCCAAGATTTCTTGTCGGCGGGTGTCATGACCGCGTTCGAAAACGCACTCCTCAGACCCGCAATGCACGCCAGAGGCGCAGCAGTGTCCCACCCTACGCGCACCGCGCAGACGGTGCAAATCCGTCAGGACGTGCCGAACCCCGCGGCGGTGCAGGTGGCGCAATATCCGAAGACGTCCACGACGTGCGCGGCACGGCTGAAGCCGTGTTCCGCGGCGACGTTCTTGGCCCAGGTTTCCACGGCATCCGCTTCGATTTCCACCGTGAGGCCGCAGTTACGGCAGATCAGGTGGTGGTGGTGCTCGTTCGTGCTGCAGGCCCGGTACAGGCTCTCGCCGTCGGGCGACTGCAGGGAGTCGGCGTCGCCGCCCTCGGCGAGATCGGCGAGCGCACGGTACACCGTGGCCAGTCCGATCGGTGATCCGCTCGCATGCAGAGCCGAGTGCAGCCCCTGGGCGCTCACGAAACCCTCACTCGCGTCGAGCGCCCCGCGCACGGCCTCTCGTTGCCAGGTGTTTCTCTTCATGACACAACCGTAGCCACATTCCCTGAACCGAGCGAACGGACAGGGTGAGGGCGAAGAAGGCGGCCGCGGTCAGGGCAATGGCGGGGCCCGCGGCCACGTCAAGGCTGCGGGAGAGCACGACGCCGATGATTCCGGATGCCGCGCCCAACACCGGTGCGATCAGCGCGATCTGGCCCGCACTCGTGCCGACGAGCCGCGCGGTGGCCGCCGGCGCGGCGATCAGGGCGATCGCCAGTATGGCTCCGACCGCGGGCATGGCCGTGACAACGGTCGCCGTGATCAGTACCAGGGTCAGCACTTCGATAGGCCATTCCCGATAGCCGGCGGCGCGGTATCCGTTCACGTCGAAGGTGGAGAACAGGATCTGTTTGCCGAACACCAGCAGTACCAGCGCGGCGACAACGAGCACGCCCGCGGCCAGGGCGACGTCGCTGCTGGTGACGGTCAGGATCGATCCGACCAGGTAGGAATCTACCTGCACCGGGAGGGAGGGGTTCACGGCCTGGATGACCACGCCGAGGGCGAATCCCGTGGTGAGCAGAATACCGGAGGCGACCTGGCTGCCCTGCCGTTTCACCCGGCCGATCAGGGTCATGATACCCACGATGGCGATGCTCGCGAGGGCGGCCCCGACGGGAATGCTCCAGCCGAGTATGGCTGCGCCGATCGCGCCGGGGAAGGTGGCGTGCGTGAGGGCCTGGGCGAAGAAGGTGCGGCGGCGCAGCACCACGAGGGTGCCGACGAGGCCGCTCAGGGCTCCGATGAGGACCGCCGCGAGCAGGGCCTGCTCGAAATAGCCCATCAGCGACGCACCGCCGCGGCGGGCTGAGGGCCGTCCGGCCGAGGGCTGTCGGACTGAGCGGCGCCACGACTCCAGGCGTCACGTGCGCCGCGCACGCGGTCCAGGGTGAGTCGCCCGAGCAGGGCCACGGTATAGCCGGCCACGAGCACCAGCACCACGGTCGCCCCGCTGGGCAGGTGCAGATCTCGGCTGACCGAGGCTTCGAACGCGAGGGCCAGTCCGAACCAGGAGCCGAGCATGGCGAACCCGGCAGCGACGGGGAACAGCAGCCAGACCCGGTTGGTGACCAGTCGGGCGAACGCGCCCGGAATGATGAGCACGGCCAGTACCAGCAGGTTGCCCACGGCGTTACTGGCCGCGACGACGACGAGGGCGATCGCGACGTTCAGCACGATGTCCAGGGCGAGCGGTCTGTAGCCGGCCGCCGCGCTGTAGCTGCGGTCGAACGCACGGAAGACCTGTTCCTTCAGGGTGGCCAGAACGAGCAGCAGCGCGATGGCGCAGATCAGCAGGGTCTGCACGACCTCGCCGGGGCTCACCGTGAGAAGTCGGCCGAAGAGCAGGGCCTCCAGCTGGCCGACGTAGTTGGTCTCCCGGGAGACCACGATCACGCCCACACTGAACATGGCCGTGAAGACGATGGCGATGGCAGCATCCGTGGTTACGGCGCGGCGCACGATCACCGTGAGGATCACGGCGGCGATGAGCGCTGCGAGCATGGCCCCGAGAAAGAGGCCGTCCCGGCCGCCCCAGACGAAGCCGATCGCGATCCCGGGGAACACCGCGTGGGTGAGGCCGTCACTGATGAATTCGAGGCCGCGGAGGTTCACGAGCACGCCCACGACACCGGCGACCAGGCTGAGAACGAGCAGGACCAGCAGCGCTCGGGCCATGAAGGGCAGGGTGAAGGAGTCCACCAGGGCAGAGAGAAAGTCCATCGGCACGTTCAGTGGCCGTCGTGGCCGGGCACGACCACGGTGTGCTCGTCGAGTTCCACGCCCACGCTGTGAAAAGCCCGCTGCACGTTGTCGAGGGTGAGTACCGTGGCGAGGCTGCCGAAGGCCACCTGTTCGCCGTTGAGCAGCAGCACCGAGTCGCAGACGGCACGGGCGAGGTCAAGATCGTGGGTGGAGACGAGCACGGCCACGCCGTCGGCCTTGAGCCGTCGCACGGTGTCGATCAGGGCATCCCGGTTGGCCTGGTCGAGACCGTTGAAGGGTTCGTCAAGCAGCAGGAGGCCGGGACTGGACGCCACGGCGCGGGCGAGTAGGCCGCGTTGCTGTTGACCTCCCGAGAGTTCACCGAACCGGGTCTTGGCGCGCCCGTCCAGGCCGACGGTCTCGAGGGCGGCCGCGACGGCCGCGCGGTCGAGTTTGCCGGGCAGACGCAGCCAGCCGAGTTCGCGGTATCGGCCCATCATGACGACCTGCTCCAGGGTGACCGGGAACTGCGCATCGAGCTCGTCGGTCTGGGGCACGTAGCCCACGAATCCTGCCGGTGCCGGCGTGACTCCCAGCACGTGCACAGTGCCGGCGACACGCGGGATCAGGCCGAGCACGCCCTTGAGCAGGGTGGATTTTCCGGAGCCGTTGGGCCCGATCAGGGCGACGGCTTCGCCGGCACCGACCTCGAAGTTGATGCCGGACAGCGCAGGCACCGCGCCGTACGCAAACGACGCCCCCGCCACCCGCAGAGCTACGGAGGCGTGGGCGGAGTCGGTCGCCGCAGCCGGAGGCTGCTGAGAAGAGTTCTCGTTCACTGGATAACTATTGCAAACTATTGCAGGTTTGCGGGGATCTCGGTCGGGGTGACGCCCCAGGACTCAAGAATCAGACCGGTGTTGTGCAGCTGAGCGGAGATGTAGTTGTCGCCTGCGCTGCCGTCGGGGCCGAGGGAGTCGACGAAGAGGGCGCTGTCGCCGGAGTAGACGGTGACATTCGCTTCGGAAGCGATGGTGTCTGCGGCGCGCGGGCTGAGCGATGCCTCAGAGAAGACGGCCTGAACCCCGGTCGCCGTAATGGCGGCGACGAGCTCATCGATGGCGGCGGCACTGGGCTCGGCGTTGTCGTCGAAGCTGGGGATGACGGCGCCGACGTAGGTGATGCCGTAAGCGGCGGTGTAGTAGCCGAGGGCGTCGTGGTTGCTCACGAGGAGGCGCTCGTCTGCCGGCACGGTGTCAACGTTGGTGCGAATCCACGAGTCGAGCTCGGAGAGCTGCTCGCTGTAGGCGGTGGCGTTCACCTCAATGGCGTCTGCCGTGTCGGGGGCGCTCTCGCGGGTGGCCTCGTCGAGGCCTCCGGCGATGGTGCCCACCATCTTCATGGCGTTGTTGACGTCGGTCCAGATGTGCGGGTCGCCGCCATCATGGGCGTGCTCGTCGGTTGCCTCGTCGGCGTGCTCGGCGTGTTCCTCGGCGGTTTCGCCGCTGTGGTCGTCGGCCTGATCATCACTGTGGTCATCGGTGGCCTCATCGGCGTGCGCGGCGTGCTCTTCAGCGGTTTCGCCGCCGTGGTCGTCGACCTCGCTCTCGATGATGTCGATTCCGGTATCGGAGTCGATCGTGATGCCGTCGAAGCCCGACGCGTCGATGGCGTCCTGCAGCCACTCTTCCAGGTCGACGCCGTTGATCACGAGCACGTCGGCCGCGCCCAGCGCGGTGAGGTCGGCCGCGGAGGGGTCGAAGCCGTGCAGGCTCTGGTTGGGCTGCACCAGCTGGGTGATCGAGACGCCCGCGGCGTCCCCGACGACGTTACGTGTGAAGTCGGCGATCTGAGTGGTGGTGGCGACGACCTGTAGGTCGCCGGACGCGGAGGCGCTGGTCTCGGAGGTTGCGGAGCACCCCGACAGGGCAAGCGCCGACACGGCGACGAGGGCGGGAAAGGCGAAGTGGCGAGTGTGCATAACCTGAATTTAGCGCTGATGATAATGATTGTCAAAACCGATAGCGTAGCGCTACACACCAGGGACGTGACGGGCTACTGGTAGGTCATCAGGTCGGGTGTGGGCGTGACCTGCGCCATCGTCTGCCCGGGGGTGAGTACCGGAACGTCTTCATCGTAGAAATTCTTCCAGCCCCAGGCGATCCCGGCCGGCGCGTCGGCGTGCAGGGCGGCCCAGGTGGCCTGTTTGTCGGGCTGGGCGCCCAGGCCGTCCACGTGCAGCAGGATGGCCAGTTCGGGGCGGGTGGTGTTCAGGATCTCCCGGTTGGCGATCATGCTGGCGCGAAACTGGTGGATCACCAGCAGTTTCTGCGGCAGCCCCTGCGCCGCGGTGAGGTCGGCCAGCCAGGTGGTTACCGCGTTGATCTCAGCGGCCGTGACTCCGCCGATCTGGGCGAGGTGGCGTTGGTCGGGGCCGAGTCGCCACTCGGGGTCGAGGGCCAGGCCCACGTACGGCAGCGCGAGCAGGCTCTGGTACTGCTGCGCCTGGCTGAGAAAGTCGCTGCGACCCGGTTGCAGGTCGAGCAGCACGTACAGACCGGCCGCGCCGGCCGCTTCGATCCAGGGGCGCAGCTGTTCGGTGGGAATCTCACTGGAGTAGTTGCCGTCGGGGCCCGCTTCGGCGGCCGCCACCGTGGCGATGATCTCGTGCAGGGCGATCACCGGCCGATCGCTGAGCGGCGCATAGGCCGCGGCGGTCTGCTGCGCGCGCACGATCGATTCGGCCACGGGCTGCTCGCCGAGCACCCCCAGCACCGGCGCACCCGGGGTACCATACAGGGCCACGAAACGACGGTCCGGGAAGAGGGTCAACCCACCGCCCGGAAGTTGCGCCCCGCTCACGGCGGTGCGCATCTTCCAGTCCAGGCCGGCCTCGGCGGCGAAGGGTGCTCCCACGGCCAGGACGGCGGTAGGAGTTGCGTCGTGCAGGGCCGCGATGAGGTTCGGGTGCGCCTGCGGATTCACCTGCGCTGCCGGCAGCAACTGCACGTCAACGGCGGCCGAGCGCGCGGTGGCCACGGCCGCGATCTGATCGGGGTCGTCGACGGCCAGCAGCACGCCGCCGGGCGGAACGGCGGAACGGATGACCTCCGGCAGCGGCCCATCCAGGCTCGACGTCTGGCTTCGCGTCGGGCTTTGCGTCGGGCTCTGCGTCGGCGTTACGTCCGGGGTCTCGGCGGTGGGTGTGGCAGTGCCCTTGAGCACCAGCAGGGTGGAGCGGTCGGGCGTGGCGGTGGCGACCGCGCCGAGTGCCGTGCCGGCCGAGGCGACCTCGACGACGGGCAGCGGCCGGGGCAGCAGGGCGTTGACGGCGGCGCTCGTGGCCGGGACTCCGCCGCTTCCGCCGATGTTCAGCACGTGGTCGGCGCCGAGGCGGCTGATCTCAGCGTTGACGGCGGCACTGCTGTCGGAGCCGAACGGGGGCATCAGCAGCATCGGAACACCGAGCGACACGGCTGCCGACGCGGCGAGCAGTTGCGCACCCGGCTTCCCGACCGGAGCCGTGACGACCAGGCCCGCGCCAAAGTAGAGGGCGGTGCTCACCGTGATGGCGTTGCGTACCGCATCGGGGTCGGCGGCCACGGTAAGAAAATCGGCGGGCAGGGTGGTGACGGTGGCCACCCGATCAGGCGGGGTCGGTTCGGGAACCGGGCTGACGCATCCGCTCAGCAGAAGGCCTGCGAGCGCCGCGGCAACCGTGATCAGCGCCAAACGAACCGGTCGTACCGGGGCGCGCGATGAGACCATATCGCCCCCCTCCATCGCGGCCAGTGTAGACCGATGCCGGCCGCCGCAACAGGCCTATTCGAGCAGCAGCGCGGGCTCCTCGATGATGCTCGCCACGTCGGCCAGGAACCGACTGGCGACGTCGCCGTCGACCACGCGGTGGTCGAAGCTGGCGCCGATCGTGGTGACGAACCGCGGTCGCACTTCGCCGTCCACGACCCAGGGCTTCTGCTTGATCGTGCCGAGGGCCACGATGCCGGCTTCCCCAGAGTTGAGGATCGGGGTTCCGGTGTCCATTCCGAACACGCCGATGTTGGTGATGGTGATGGTGCCGTGCGACATCTGGGCGGGGCTGGTCTTGCCGTCGCGGGCAGTGACGGTGAGCTGTTCCAGGGCCCGGGCCAGTTCGAGCAGGCTCATGTCCTGCGCTTCTTTGATGTTGGGCACGATGAGCCCACGCGGGGTCGCCGCGGCGATGCCGAGGTTCACGTAGTGCCGCACGATGATCTCGTCGTCGGTGAAGGTGGCGTTCACCGTGGGGTTGCGGCGCACGGCCCAGATCATGGCCTTGGCCATGATGAGCAGCGGGGACACGCGCACGCCGGCGAAGTCGGTGGATACCTTGAGGCGTTTGACGAATTCCATCGTGCGGGTGGCGTCCACGTCCACGAACAGGCTCACGTGCGGGGCGGTGAACGCGCTCGCGACCATGGCCTGCGCGATGGCCTTGCGCACTCCCTTGACCGGAATGCGGTCTTCCCGGTCTGAGGGCCATTCCGGGGTCTGAATGTTGCGGAACACGCTGGTCTGGCTGGAACCGCGCAGCACGTCTTCTCGGGTGACGTCACCGATCGGACCGGTGGGTTCGATCCGGGCGAGGTCCACGCCGAGGTCCTTGGCGAGCTTGCGGATCGGCGGCTTGGCCAGGACCGGGCCCACGGATGCCGCGCGCGGCCCGGCGGGCGTCGTCGCGACCCGGAGTGCCGGCGCCGGGGCGAGTGAGGCGTGCGCGATGGGCACGCCGGTGTGACGCTGGCGGCGGGTGGGCATGGTCGCGGCGGTGCCGCGCCCCACCAGCACGGGTTCGGGCTTCTCCTCGGCGTCGGCGCTGCTGCGCTCCCCCTGCGAGATGGTGCTGCCGGCGTCGGCGGCGGCGTCGGCCGCTTCGGTGCTGGGCACGCTCGGGGCGGGGGCGACGGCATCGGGCGTCGCCGCGGCATCCGCGTGGGAGTTGATGGTGATGATGAGCGTTCCCACGTCGACCGTGGTACCGGCCGTCACGAAGATCTCACCGACCACGCCCACGTACGGCGAGGGCAGTTCAACGAGCGATTTGGCGGTCTCGATTTCGACGAGCACCTGGTTGATGCTGACGGTGTCGCCCGGAGCCACCTTCCACTCCACGATTTCGGCTTCGGTGAGGCCTTCGCCGACGTCGGGGAGGGTGAATTTCGACACGCTCATGGGGTGCCTTTCTGACTGTGTGGACGGCGGGGAAGCGGTGGTGCTTGATGCGGCAGTACTGCGGTGCTGTGGTTCACCGCGGATGTCACGGGCGATGCCCCGGACGACTGGTGCCGGCAGCGGCTAATAGGCCAGGGAGCGGTCCACAGCTTCGAGCACCCGGTCGGGGCTGGGCAGGAAGTGCGACTCGACGGCCGCCGGCGGAAACGGGGTGTCAAAGCCGGAGACCCGCAGCACGGGCGCCTGCAGGCAGTAGAAGGCCCGCTCGGCCACGGTCGCGGCAATCTCCGACCCGACGCTCACGAAGCCGGCGGCTTCCTGAGCGACCACGAGGCGGCCGGTCTTCTCGACAGAGGCCAGGATCGGCCCGAAGTCGATCGGCGAGAGGCTGCGCAGGTCGATGACCTCGATGCTGATGCCCTCGGCGGCGGCGATGTCGGCGGCCTGCAGCAGCACGCTGACCATGGCGCCGTGGCCCACGACGGTGACGTCAGTGCCGGTGCGCACGACGCGACTGGCGTGCAGGGGCATGCCGCTTTCGGCATACGCCACGTCGCCTTTGGGCCAATAGCGGCTTTTGGGCTCGAAGAAGATCACCGGGTCGTCGCTCGCGATGGCCTGTTGCATCATCCAGTAGGCGTCATGCGGGTTGGAAGGGCTGACCACGCGCAGGCCGGGTGTGTGCGCGAAATAGGCTTCCGGGCTTTCCTGGTGGTGTTCGATCGAGCCGATGTGACCACCGTAGGGAATGCGAATCACGACGGGCATGATCAGGCCGCCCTCGTGGCGGTTGCGCATGCGGGCCAGCTGGCTGGTGATCTGGTCGAAGCCGGGAAAGACGAAGCCGTCGAACTGAATTTCCACGACCGGGCGGAAGCCGCGCATGGCCAGCCCGATGGCCGTGCCGATGATGCCCGATTCGGCCAGCGGCGTGTCGAGTACCCGCTTGTCACCGAATTCCTGAATCAGGCCCTCGGTGACCCGAAAGACGCCGCCGAGTGGGCCGATGTCCTCGCCCATCAGAATCACCTTGGGGTCGGCGAGCATGGCCTGGCGCAGCCCGGCGTTGAGCGCCTTGGTCATGGGCAGTTTGGCCGCGGCCAGTGTGGGCGTGGCAGCAGCGGCCGCTGCCGGGGCGCCGGCGGTCGGCGTCGCCGGCTGGGCCGTCTCGGTCACCGTGGTGTCGGTCATGACTGGCCCTCCTCGAAGGACGATTCGTAGCGGTCCAGCCAAGCTTTCTGCTCGGCGACCAGCGGGTGCGGTTCGGCATACACGTTGTCGAAGATCACGGAACGGTCCGGACCGACGATATCTAGCGAGCGTCGCCGGGTGTCGGCGGCGAAGTCCGCGGCTTCCTCGTCGACGTCGTCGAGGAACTGCTGTTCGATGCCCTGGGACTGCAGGTAGCTGCGAAAGCGCACGATCGGGTCGCGGGCCACCCAGTAGGCCAATTCCTCGGGATCGCGGTACTTGGTGGGGTCGTCGGCGGTGGTGTGGGCGCCGACCCGGTAGGTCAGGGCTTCGATGAGCGCCGGGCCGTGGCCGGCGCGGGCGTCGTCCATGGCCTTGGCCGTCACGGCGAAGCTGGCGAGCACGTCGTTG
>JBBQYN010000082.1:0-9191 GCA_038208655.1 Actinomycetales bacterium | reverse complement strand
CTCAGTAGCGCCGGCTCAATACCGCAGGCTCAGTAGCGCCGGCTCAATACCGCTGGCTCAGTAGCGCCGGCTCAGTACCGCTGGCTCAGTACCGCTGGCGCCGGGTCGCGTCCTGCACTTCGCCCACGAGCTCCTCGATGATGTCCTCGAGAAAGAGCACCCCAGTGGTTTCGCCCTCGGCCGTGAAGGACCGGGCCACGTGCGCGCCGGATCGCCGCATGCTGGCGAGGGCGTCTTCCAGGTCGGTCTCTTCGAAGAATGACACGAGACGACGGATGCGTTTGGCCGGGATGGGCTCCCAGAACGCGCCCGTCTCGGTGCCCGGCTCCGCGTCGATGCCGGAGTCGAGGTCGATGATGTCTTTCAGGTGCACGAACCCGGTCGGGTCACCGGTCGGACTGACCACGACGTAGCGGGAGAACCCGTATCGGGTCACGGCGCGTTCCACGTCTGCCGGGGTGCCGGTCTCGGAAATCGAGATCAGGTCGGGCAGGCGAACGGCGATGTCCTTCACCTTGCGGGTGGTGAATTCGAATGTGGCATTCAGGGCGCCGGTGCCGTCCTGCAGCACCCCTTCCCGGGTGGACTGGGTGACGATATTGGCGACCTCATCGAGGGTGAACGCGCTGGTGGCCTCGTTCTTGGGGTCGACGCCGAACAGTCGCAGCACCCCGTTGGCCGTGGCGTTTAACGCGAGGATCACCGGGTGGAACACCCGGCTCACGAAAACCAACGGCGGTGCCAGCAGCAGCACGGCACGGTCCGGCACCGAGAAGGACAGGTTCTTGGGCACCATCTCGCCGAAGACCACGTGCAGATACGACACGATCAGCAGGGCCACCGCGAAGGCGATGGTGCTGATCACGGCGGGCGGCAGGCCGGTCAGGGCGAGCGGGCCCTCCAGCAGGTGGTGGATCGCGGGTTCGGAGACGTTGAGGATCAGCAGCGAGCACACGGTGATGCCCAGCTGGCTCGTGGCGAGCATCTGGGTGGCGTGTTCCATCGCCCACAGTGCGGTCTTCGCGCTGCGTTTGCCGCCCTCGGCGAGGGGTTCGATCTGCGACCGGCGCGCGGAGATCACCGCGAATTCGGCCCCCACGAAGAAGGCGTTGGCCGCCAGCAATACCACCAGCCAGGCCAGTCCTGCCCAGTCACTCATCGCTTACTCACGGTTTGCTCACGCTCTTACGGTCGGTTTTGGGCGGGGAGTCGGGGCGCTGCCCCGCGGGTACGGCGGCCTTCCGGCCGACGAGAGGCCCGGGGCCGGGGTCGGCAGGTTCCGGCAGCGGCGTGTAGCGCAGCCGGTCGATGCGGCGGCCTTCGAGGCGTTCCACGCTGAGCACACCACCGGGCAGGGTCACGGTGTCCCCGACCACGGGCAACCGGCCCAGCCTGCTCATCACCAGTCCGGCCACGGTCTCGTACGGCCCGTCCTCGGGCACGCTGAGCCCGGTGCGTTCGAGCAGTTCATCGGGCCGAAACAGTCCGGGGAAGGCGATCGAGTCCGGGGAGCGCACGACGCCGGCTCGGGCCCGGTCGTGCTCGTCGGCCACTTCACCGACCAGTTCCTCGACGAGGTCTTCCAGGGTCGCGACGCCGGCGGTGCCGCCGTACTCGTCCACGATGATCGCCATCTGATATCCGCGGCCGCGCAGTTCGCCCAGCAGGGTGTCGAGGTTCATCGTTTCGGGCACCCGCAGCGGATCGGTCTGCAGGGCCGACACCGGCACATCCGCTCGCCGCTGCCGGGGCACCGCCATGGCCTGTTTCACGTGCACGACACCCACGACGTCGTCGACGCTCTCGTCGACGACCGGGAACCGCGAATACCCGGTGCTGCGGGTCAGGTTGATCACGTCCTGCGCGCTGTCGGTGCGCTGCAGGCTCGCTACCCGGGGCCGCGGCGTCATCACATCGGATGCCGTGTGTCCGGAGAACAGCAGCGTGCGGTTGAGCAGCGTGGCGGTGTCTTTTTCCAGCAGCCCGGCGCTCGCGGAGCGGCGTACCAGTGAGGACAGTTCCTCGGCGGTGCGGGCGCCGGAGAGTTCCTCTTTGGGCTCGATTCCGATGCTGCGCAGAATGCCGTTGGCGCTGCCGTTGAGCAGCAGCACGGCCGGTTTGAAGACGGTCGTGAACCCGGCCTGGAACGGCACCACGAGCTTCGCGGTGGCGATCGGCAGCGCGAGCGCGAAGTTCTTGGGCACCAGTTCTCCCACGATCATCGACAAAAGGGTGGCCAGCACGATCGCGAGGGTCGTCGCGACGACGGCCACGACCGGGTCGGGTACGCCGAGGCCGCTCAGCGGGCCGCGCAGCAGGCTGCTCAGCGCCGGCTCCATGGTGTACCCGGTCAGCAGGGTGGTCAAGGTGATACCCAGCTGGGCGCTGGAGAGGTGCGTGGAGGTGATCTTCAACGCCGCGATGGTCATGCCGAGGCGGGTTTCGCCCCGGTCGCGGCGGGCCTCGAGGTCGGAGCGGTCGAGGTTGACCAGGGCGAACTCGCTGGCCACGAACAGGCCGGTGCCGATGGTGAGGATCAGGCCGAAGCCGAGCATGATCCACTCAGACATGGCGTGTACCGGCCGCCCTCAGGCGGTGGGGAAGAAGACCCGGAGCGGATGTGTCCAACCGGCTCCGGTACGACTCAACGGGGATGCTATACGCAGGTGGGGGGTCATCCATTATTCTCCCCACTATACCGCCCTGACGGGGTTCACCACGAGACGGGAAGAGCCTTGCCTTCCTCGTATCCGGCGGCGGACTGCAGCCCCACGAGCGCCCGGGCGTGGAAGTCCGCGACGGTGGTGGCGCCGGCGTAGGTAAAGGAACTGCGCACCCCCGAGGTGATCATGTCGAGTAGGTCCTCCACCGAGGGGCGCAACGGGTCCAGGTAGATCTTCGAGCTGGAGATCCCCTCCGCGAACAGGGTCTTACGGGCCAGTTCGTAGGGGTCGAGCCGGTCGAAGCGTTGCTGCACGGCCTTGGTCGAGGCCATCCCCCAGCTTTCCTTGTAGAGCGCGCCTCGGGCATCCGTGTTCAGGGTTCCCGGGGCTTCGGCGGTGCCGGCGAACCAGGACCCGATCATCACCGACGAGGCGCCGGCGGCGAGGGCCAGCGCCACGTCGCGGGGGTAACGCACGCCGCCGTCGGCCCAGACGTGCGCGCCGAGTTCGTGCGCGGCGGCGGCGGTCTCCAGCACCGCGGAGAACTGCGGCCGGCCCACGGCCGTCATCATGCGGGTGGTGCACATGGCGCCCGGGCCCACCCCGACCTTCACGATTCCGGCTCCCGCGGCCACGAGGTCGCTGACCGCGTCGGCGGTCACCACGTTGCCGGCCACGATCGGCAGGCCCAGGTTCAGGTCGGCGACGGTGCGCAGGGCGCGCATCATGCCGTCCTGGTGCCCGTGCGCGGTGTCGATCACGAGCACGTCCACCCCGGCGGCGGCGAGCGCCCGCGCCTTGGCGGCCACGTCACCGTTGATGCCGATCGCCGCGGCAACCCGCAGCCGGCCCTGCGCATCTACGGCCGGCTGGTACAGCGTGGACCGCAGGGCGCTCTTGCGGCTGAGCGTGCCCACGACCACGCCGTGGTGCAGCACCGGCGCAAAGTCGAGGTCGGCGGCGGTCATCACGTCGAACGCGCCGCGCGGCCCGTCGATGTCGTCTGCGTCCAACGCGGTCAGGGCGCCGTGCAGCAGATCGCCCAGAAGCGCGTCGGGCAGCGCACTGGCCAGTCGGGACGCCACGATGCAGCCGAGGTATTCCCCGCGGGAGTCGTGAATCACGATGCCCTGCCCGTGCACCGGCGGCACCTGCTGCAACGCGGTCTGCACGGTGTCGTCGGGACCGAAGCTGAACGGGGTGTCGAAGCGCACGGACTGGGCCTTCACCCAGCGGATGCCCGCGTCCAGGTCTTGCAGGTGCATGTCCTGCGGCAACACGCCGAGACCGCCACGCCGCGCCAGAGTCGCGGCAAGCCTGGGACCGGTCACCGAATTCATGTTCGCGGACACGATCGGGATGCTCGCGCCGCTGCCGTCGTGCGGTGCCAGCGACACGTCAAGTCTGCTGGTCACGGCCGATTGTGCGGGCACGAGGAACACGTCGGAGTAGGTCAGATCGTGGCTGGGGTTCTTTCCATAGAACTGCATGTAAATAAAGCTAGCCCCCCACGCAAGTAACCACGTCCTCTTCCGATGGGATTAGGCTGGTCGTGCAGACTAACCCGGCGGGTTTGACCGTCGTGGCATCCAAAATCAACGCAGAAAGTGGGTGATCGGGCGGTGTCAAGCCAGGTAACCGGTGGGACTTCGGACGAGACGACCTCGGGGGAATTCGGGGCAAATGAGTGGCTCGTCGATGAGTTGTACGAAAGGTACCTCGTCGACAAGAACTCGGTGGACGAATCCTGGTGGCCGGTGCTCGAAAGCTACCGTCAGACTGCCAGCGACACGGCACCCGCCAACGCAGCCGAAGCGGCCGTTGCCGCGGCAGCAGCGGCAGCGGCGCCCGTCATCGTGGCCGAACCCGCCGCATCCGTGCCGACAACACAGGCCCCCACGGCCACGCCGGCCCCGGGAACAGCGACAACGCCGGTGACCGAGAACCAGCCCACGGCGCGCACCACGTCGACGGCCGCCAAGCCCAAGCCGGTGCCCGCAGACGCCCCCGTCACCAGCCCGCAGGCCGTCGTCGCGTCGAAGCCCGCCGCGCAGGAAGACGTCGTCTCGCCGCTGCGCGGCATGGCGAAGTCCCTCGCCACCAACATGGCCGCGAGCCTGACCGTGCCGACCGCGACCAGTGTGCGCACGATTCCCGCGAAGCTGCTCATCGACAACCGCATCGTGATCAACAACCACCTCAAGCGTGCCCGCGGCGGCAAGGTCAGCTTCACGCACCTCATCGGCTGGGCCCTGATTCGCGCGTTGAAGATGTTCCCCAGCCAGAACGTCTACTACGACGAGGTGAACGGCAAGCCCTCGGTCATCGCCCCCGCCCACGTGGGCATGGGCCTGGCCATCGACATGCCCAAGCCCGACGGCACTCGCGCCCTTCTGGTGCCGGCCATCAAACGCGCCGACACCATGTCGTTCGGTGAGTTCCTGACCGCCTACGAAGACCTCGTCACCCGGGCCCGCAACAACAAGCTCACCGCCGACGACTTCGCCGGGGCCACACTGTCCCTCACCAACCCAGGCGGTATCGGCACGGTGCACTCCGTGCCGCGCCTCATGAAGGGCCAGGGCTGCATCGTCGGCGCCGGCGCCCTCGATTACCCGGCCGAGTTCCAGGGCGCGAGCATCAAGACGCTCACGGGCCTGGCCATCTCGAAGACCATCACCCTGACGAGCACCTACGACCACCGCGTCATCCAGGGTGCCGGGTCGGGCGAATTCCTCAAGATCGTGCACGAGCTGCTCATCGGTCAGCACAACTTCTACGAGGACATCTTCTCGGCGCTGCGCATTCCGTACGACCCGATCCACTGGGCTCCGGACATCAGCGTGGACCTGGCCAGCGCGGTCGACAAGACCGCCCGGGTACAGGAACTGATCAACTCGTTCCGCGTGCGCGGTCACCTGATGGCCGACATCGACCCGCTGGAGTACATGCAGCGCTCGCACCCTGACCTCGACATCGCCACCCACGGCCTCACCTTCTGGGACTTGGACCGGTCGTTCGTGACCGGCGGTTTCGGCAACCAGCGGCAGATGCCGCTGCGCGACATCCTCGGTGTGCTGCGCGACTCCTACTGCCGCACCACGGGCATCGAGTACATGCACATTCAGGACCCGGCTCAGCGCAAGTGGGTGCAGGAGAAGATCGAGAAGGCGTACGTCAAGCCCACCCATCACGAGCAGATGCGCATCCTCGGCAAGCTCAACCAGGCCGAAGCCTTCGAGACGTTCCTGCAGACCAAGTACGTGGGCCAGAAGCGCTTCAGCCTCGAAGGCGGCGAGTCCACGATTCCGCTGCTCGACTCCATTCTGCAGAACGCCGCCGACCAGGGCCTCGACGAGGTCGCCATCGGCATGGCGCACCGTGGTCGCCTGAACGTGCTCACCAACATCGCCGGCAAGACCTATGGCGAGATTTTCCGTGAGTTCGAAGGCACCCAGGACCCGCGCACGGTGCACGGTTCCGGTGACGTGAAGTACCACCTGGGCACCACGGGCACCTTCCGCGGTGAGAACGGCGCCGAGATTCCGGTGTCGCTGGCCGCGAACCCCTCGCACCTCGAAGCCGGCGACGGCGTGCTCGAGGGCATCGTGCGGGCCAAGCAGGACCGCAAGCCCATCGGCACCTTCTCCACCCTGCCGATCCTGGTGCACGGCGACGCGGCCATGGCCGGCCAGGGCGTGGTGCTTGAGACCATGCAGATGTCCCAGCTGCGCGGCTATCGCACCGGCGGCACCATCCACATCGTGGTGAACAACCAGCTCGGTTTCACCACCCTGCCCGGTGATGCCCGCACGTCGATCTACTCCACCGATGTGGCCAAGACCATCCAGGCGCCGATCTTCCACGTGAACGGTGACGACCCGGAGGCCGTGGTCCGGGCCGCCGAGCTCGCGTTCGCGTACCGCCAGGAATTCAACAAAGACGTGGTCGTTGACCTCATCTGCTACCGACGTCGCGGTCACAACGAGGGCGACGACCCTTCGATGACACAGCCGCTGATGTACAACCTCATCGAAGCCAAGCGGTCCGTGCGCAAGCTGTACACCGAGGCGCTCGTCGGTCGTGGCGACATCACGCAAGACGAGTACGAGGCCGCGCACCGTGACTTCCAGGACCGCCTCGAACGGGCGTTCATGGAAACTCACGCCGCGCAGACCTCATCGATCCCGGTCATCACCGACGAAATGGTAGAGGCCGCCCGGGTCGCATCGGATGCCAAGGCTCGCGCCGAAGCCGCCGGGGAGCCCGCGTCAACCGGGGTTCCGGAGTCGGTGATCCACCTCATCGGTGACGCCTTCAACAACAAGCCGGCCGGGTTCACCGTGCACAACAAACTGCAGCAGCTGTTGCAGAAGCGCCTCGACATGAGCCGCAACGGCAACATCGACTGGAGCTTCGGCGAACTACTCGCCCTGGGTTCCCTGCTCGTGGAGGGCACCCCGGTGCGTTTCGCCGGCCAGGACGCCCGCCGCGGCACCTTCGTGCAGCGTCACGCGGTGCTGCACGACCGGGTCAACGGCCAGGAATGGCTGCCGCTGGCCAACCTGAAAGACAACCAGGCTCGGTTCTGGATCTACGACACCCTGCTCAGCGAGTACGCGGCGATGGGCTTCGAGTACGGCTACTCGGTGGAACGTGCCGACGCGCTCGTGCTCTGGGAAGCCCAGTTCGGTGACTTCGCCAACGGTGCGCAGACCATCATCGACGAGTTCGTGTCCTCCGCCGAGCAGAAGTGGGGCCAGCGGTCATCGGTTGTGCTGCTGCTGCCGCACGGCTACGAGGGTCAGGGTCCCGACCACTCGTCGGCCCGCATCGAGCGGTACCTGCAGCTGTGCGCGGAGGACAACATGACCGTGGCGCGCCCGTCGACGCCCGCGTCGTACTTCCACCTGCTGCGCCGCCAGGCGTACATGCGTCCGCGCCGTCCGCTGATCGTCTTCACCCCGAAGTCGATGCTGCGGCTGCGCGGCGCCACGAGCGCCGTCGCCGACCTCACCAGCGGCAAGTTCGAGCCGGTCATCGACGATGCCCGCATCGAGAACGCGACCGACGTGAAGCGGGTGCTGTTCCACTCCGGCAAGTTGTACTACGACCTGCTCACCGAGCTGGAGAAGAACCCGAACCCGGAGATCGCCCTCGTGCGCGTGGAGCAGTTCTACCCGCTCCCCTCGACCGACCTGAAGGCGGTCGCCGACCGGTACCCCAACGCCGAGCTGGCTTGGGTTCAGGATGAGCCCGAGAACCAGGGCGCCTGGCCGTTCTTCTACCTGGAGACCAACAAGCTGGGCCCGCGCGCCATGCGGTTGTTCTCACGGCCGGCATCCGCTTCACCGGCGGCCGGATCGGCCAAGCGTCACGCTATCGAGCAGGCCGAGTTGCTGCGTCAGGCACTCACGCTGTAGTTCGCCGCCGCGTCGCACGATCAACGGGTCGCACCTTCGGGTGCGGCCCGTTCGTCGTGTGTCGTCGTGAGACGGGCGTCTTCGGCTGGGCGTGCACCGTGCGCGCATTGTCTGCATCGGCGCGCGGTTCTACTATGCCTGGCAAGAGCGTCAACAACCGCCACCGGTCGGTGCCCCTGACGTCCCCGAAACAACGACGTGAGAAGGAGAGCGCAGCATGCCCATTCGTGACGCCACACCCGTTGGAGAGCCCTGCTGGGCCGACCTCTGGACCCGGGACCTGCCCCGGTCGGAACGCTTCTACTGCGAGCTGTTCGGCTGGACGGCCCGCAGCTCCGGCGAGGAATACGGCGGCTATGTCACCTTCATGAAAGACGGCCGAGACGTGGCAGGCATGACCGCGCAGCTGCCCGACGTCACCGGCCCGGACGCCTGGTGCACCTACCTGGCCGTGACCGACGTCGACGAGGCGGCTCAGGCTGCCCGCACGGCCGGCGCGCAGGTCATCGCCGAGCCGATGACGGTGGGAGAGCTCGGCCGCATGGCCATTCTCGAAGACCCGTCTGGGGCGATGATCGGGCTGTGGCAGCCGCTCGGCTTTGTGGGATTCCGCGTCGTCGATGAACCGGGTGCTCCGGTCTGGCACGAACTGGTCACGCGTGCGTGGACCCCGGCCGTCACGTTCTACGAGAACGTCTTCGGGTGGGAGCCGGTGCCACTGAGCGACACGGCCGAGTTTCGTTACAGCACGATCGGCCAGCTGGGCGAGATGGTGGCGGGGCTGTACGACGCCGAGTACACATTGCCCGAGGGGGTGCCGTCGCACTGGCAGGTCTATCTGGGCGTGGCCGATGTGACGGATGCCGCCGCTCGCGTGGTCGAGCTGGGCGGCACGGTTCTGCGCGAACCCTGGGACTCCGACTTCGGGTCGTTCGCGCAGGTCGCCGACCCCACCGGCGCGATGTTCCTGCTCGGCGGTGTTCCCGCGGTGACGAGCGCGGAGCGGGCCGACACGTTTCAGTCCGACATCGAAACCTAAGGACGTCGCCGCCGGTCGAGGCCCGAGGCAGCACCACCTCGCTGGTCGAGGCCCGAGGAACGAGGG
>JBBQYN010000081.1:0-9216 GCA_038208655.1 Actinomycetales bacterium | reverse complement strand
CCTGCCTGCGGGGAACGGCGACGGTTGCGGCTGCGGCGACGCGGCGCGCTGTTGCCGTCGTGGTGTTCGGATCCACCACCGTCATGGGTGCCCGCAGCGGTCGGCGCGGTCACGGCGGGAGCCGCGGGAGCGTCGGGAATGGTCGCGGTGCTGGCGGATCCGGCACGCATGCGCGTGCGGATGGGCCGTTCGGCGTCACCGGACCGTGCGGCATCCGGTCGGCCCGATGCGCTGCGCGCGGTGTCGGGTCGGGTTGGCTCGGCGCGGGCGGTATCGCCGCGGGGGGCGCCTCGGCCGGAACCCGAGCGGGCGGTGTCGCCGCGCCCGGAGTCGGTGCGCGCTGCACCGGTACGGCCGCCGCCGGAACGGGCCGAACCAGATCGGGCTCCGCCCTGGGCGGCGCTGCCAGGCACGATCTCTTTCACCGGGGTCGCGCGCAGCCGGCCCTTCGACCCCGCGGGGATGTTGAGGTCGGTGTAGAGGTGCGGTGACGACGAGTACGTCTCGAGCGGTTCCGGCACACCGAAGTCGAGGGCCTTGTTGATAAGCGTCCACTTGTGCATGTCGTCCCAGTCGACGAAGGTCACGGCGATGCCGGTCTTGCCGGCGCGGCCGGTGCGGCCCACCCGGTGCAGGTAGGCCTTGTCGTCTTCGGGGATGGTGTGGTTGATCACGTGCGTGACGTCTTCCACGTCGATGCCGCGGGCGGCGACATCCGTGGCGATCAGGATGTCCTTCTTACCGGCCTTGAAGCTGGCCATGGCCCGTTCGCGCTGTTCCTGGTTGAGGTCGCCGTGCACGGCGGTGGCATTGAAGCCCCGGTCGCCGAGCTCTTCGACCAGTTTTGCGGCGGCACGCTTGGTGCGGGTGAAGATCACGGTCTTGCCGCGTCCCTCGGCCATGAGGATGCGGCCGATCACCTCGTCTTTGTCCATGTTGTGCGCCCGGTACACCAGGTGCTCGATGTTGGCCTGCATGAGGCCTTCATCGGGATCGGTGGCACGGATGTGAATGGGCCGGTTCATGAACCGGCGCGCCAGGGCCACGATCGGTCCGGGCATCGTCGCCGAGAAGAGCATGGTGTGACGATCCGCGGGTGTCTGCGCGAACAGCTTTTCGATATCGGAGAGGAATCCGAGATCAAGCATCTTGTCGGCTTCGTCGAGCACCATTTCGCGCACGTTCGCGAAGCTGAGCAGACGCTGGCTGGCGAGGTCGAGCAGGCGACCGGGCGTGCCGACCACGATCTGTGCGCCGGCATTCAGCTGTTCGATCTGGCCTTCGTACGCCTTGCCGCCGTAAATCGAGACGATCTTGGTCTCGCGGTTACGGGCGGCCAGCTCGAGGTCCTCGGAGACCTGCACGCACAGCTCCCGGGTGGGAACCACGATCAGGGCCTGCACACCGGGCTCGGGGTTCAGACCGAGGCGCTGGATGACGGGGAGGCCGAACCCGAAGGTTTTGCCGGTGCCGGTTTTGGCCTGACCGATGATGTCCTGACCGGCGAGGGCCAGCGGAATGGTCTGGGTCTGAATGGGGAACGGTTCGAGGATGCCCTTGGCGGCAAGGGAGTCGACCATGTCCTGGTCAATATTGAGTTCGGAGAAAGTCACGAATATATGCCTGTCAGTAGCTGGGAGCGGGATGCGCCATCTTTTGTCTCAGGCGCAGGGCCACCGAACCTTGTCGGCGGCGTGGGGCTATCTTACCCGACCGGGTCCCCGATTGGCCCGAGGGGCGCGCGGCCCTGATGCGCTGTTCTATGCTGAGCGGGTGGACTTGAGCTTTGGTCGGCGCGTGACGCGCCCGGAGAACCCCCGACTTTCCGGTCGGGGCGAGAAGAAGCCGACCACCAAAATGGACATCAGCGATTTGACGCCGTCGGTGCTGCATTTTCTGGGCCAGTCCGCGTACTGCGAGCTCGGCGCCTTCGGGGCCCTGGCCCGCGCCGTGGACACCGCACCATCGCTGTCGGCGAAGGAAGGCCTGAGCACCGCGGCAGGTCGGGCGCTGGCTAAGCATCACGGGCTGGTTGCCGAAATTCGGCGGAGGGACCGCGACCCGGCGGTGGAGATGGCGCCGTTCGCCCCCGCAGCGGACAGCTTTCGCACGCAGACGCAGGGAGCGGACTGGTACGAGCTGCTGCTGAGCTGTTACCTCACCAATGGCCTGCTGGACGATTTCTTCGTGCGGCTGTCCGACGGGTTACCCCACGATGTGGGCAGCCGGGTCGCGCATGTGCTGGCCGAAGACGCGGGAACGGATGTGCTCGTGCACCATTTGCAGGCCGCCATCACCGCTCAGCCGGGGCTGGAATCCCGGCTGGCACTGTGGGGACGACGCCTGGTGGGGGACACCCTGCTCGTGGCCCGGTCGGCGATGCCCGCATCGGATCCGAGTACGGCCGGCCTCAACAGCTCACCGGAGCTGCGCATCGAGCCCGTTTTCACGGAACTCATCGCCGCCCACACCCGCCGCATGGACGGGCTGGGCCTGACCGCCTAAAATGCGGTGCGCTGCACCGCGGCCGCACACGGGAGCTTAGGCGGGCACACCTTGGCTGGTGTATTCGTGCAGCAGACCGGCGTCCGCGCGATTGCGGGACCGCGCCAGCAGAAGCTGGCTTCCGCCCGCGACCACGGCCGCGAGGCTGAGGGACAGTACCCAGATCCAGCCGCCGTCGTAGGCCCAGCCCAGCCAGGTCAGTCCCACCCAGATCAGCGCGGCCGCGGCCGTGCCGATCGCGGGCACGAGCGCGCCACCCTGAGTGGACCGACCGGGCAGGGTGTACCGCGCCACTAGCCCCAGAATGGCCCCGCCAAGGGCCACAAAGAGCAGCTCCATGGGGGAAGTTAGGCGACGAAGCCCACGCGGCGCGACTCTTCCGAGCCGATTTCCACGAAGGCGAGTCCGGCCGTCGGAACGATGTAGACGCGTCCCTTGCTGTCGCTGAGCTTGAGGTACCCGGTCGTGTCGGCGAGGGCCGCGGCGACCGCGTCCTCGATCACGGATGCGGGCTGCGAGCTCTCAAAACCGATCTCGCGGGGAGAGTTGAAAATTCCAATGCGGATATCCACCAGGTGTGCCTTTCGTCGACTCCGCCCAGATTACGACACAACCACCGGGCCTCCGCACCGAGTTCACTGTCGGCGCAACCCGGTACCGTTGCAGACGTGACCCCGACCAGCGTTTTACCCACCCACGAGAGCACCCTAGGGCGTGTGCGCGCTCCGCTAGATTCCTCTCAGGCGGCCGTGCTGAACCTGCCCGACGGGCAGCACGCCGCCGTGATCGGGGCGCCCGGGAGCGGTAAAACCCGCACGCTGGTGGAGCTCGTGGCCGATCGGGTGCTGCAGCGTGGCTATTCCCCCAGCGAGGTTCTGGTGCTGGTTCCCACGCGCACCGGCGCGACGGAGCTGCGTGACCGGCTGGCCCTGCGGTTGGGCGTGCCCACGAACGGACCGATGGCCCGCAGCGTCAACTCGGTGGCCTTCCAGCTGGCGCAGGGCGCCGAGACCCGGGCAGGGCGGGCGTCACCGACCCTGCTGACCGGCGGTGAGCAGGATCAGATCATCGCCGAACTGCTCGAGGGGCACGTCGTTGACGGGAATGGGCCCGCGTGGCCGGAGACCCTGGGGCCGGAGGTACGCCGGCTGCGCGGGTTTCGCACCGAGCTGCGCGACCTGATGATGCGCGCGGTGGAGTACGGCGTGCAACCGGACCGCCTGGAAGCCCTCGGCCGGGCCGGCGCCGCCGGTGCACCGGACGCCGGCACCGGGCCCGGCCGGGCCCGGCCGGAGTGGGTCGCCGCCGCCCAGTTCGTGCGTGACTACGAAGAAGTGAAAGATCAGACCCGCCCGGGCCAGTTCGACTCCACCGAACTGGCCCAGTATGCCGCCGCGGTGGTGCGGGCGGCCCTGGCCGGCCCGGCCGGCGCGGACACTCTGGGGTCTCTCGCCGCCGTGCGGGTGATCGTGCTCGACGACGCTCAGGAGGCGACCCAGGCCGTGCTCACCCTGCTGGCGCAGTTCGCCGCGCGGGGCGTGGCGATCGTCGCGTTCGGCGATCCGGACATTAGCACCGGGTCCTTTCACGGCGCCCACCCGGATGCCCTGGGTCGCCTCGGGTCGTACCTGGCCGAGACCCCAGGGCGGCCGCGCCCGGTGCTAACCCTGCGCCTGGACACGGTCTACCGGCACGGGGAGACTCTGCGCGGGCTGGTACGCGACGTCAGCAGCCGCATCGGTGCGGCAGCGGCCGGCACGCAGCGGGCCGCCGGCTCGGTCACCCCCGATCCGGCCGGACACGCCGCCGTGCAGACCGTGGTCGTGGCGACCCCGGCCGACCAGCTCGGGGTGATCGCCCGGCGGCTGCGGGAACGCCATGTTTTGGGAGGGATCCCGTGGTCGCAGATGGCCGTGATCGTGCGCACCGGTTCGCTCGTGCCAGCGCTGAGCAAGGGGCTCGCCGCCCTGGAAGTGCCCACGCAGGTGTCGACGGCGCAAACCGCGTTGCGCGACGAATTCGCGGTGCGGGCCTTCATCCTCGCCCTGGACGTCACGCTGGGCCGGCGCGCGCTGAACGCCCAGGTGGCCGTGGACCTGCTGCGCGGGCCCCTGGGCGGCCTGGACCCGATCACCCTGCGCCGGCTGCGGGCGGCCCTGCGCCAGGTCGACCTGGGCCAACCAGAGCAGGGCCAACCAGAGCAGGGCCAACCCGACCAGGACCCCCGTGCCGAAACGTCCGAGGAGCCGTCGTCGCCCGAATTCGGACTCAGCGCCGCTGAGGTGTTGCGCCGGCACGACAGCCCCGACGAGCTGCTGATCTCGGCGTTGACCGTTCCCGGGTACCTCGACCGCATCGACAATCGCACCGCCCGCCGGGCCGCGGCCTGCGGGGCGAGCCTGCGCGCCGCCGCCGCGGAGCATGCCGCCGGGGCCACCATCGAAGAACTGCTCTGGGGGCTCTGGACCCGCAGCGGCCTGGCCACCACCTGGCTGGAGCAGGCGGGCGGTACCGGGATCGGCGCCGACGAGGCCAACACCAATCTCGACGCCGTCGTCGCGCTGTTCTCGGCCGCCCAACGCTACGTGGAACGCACCCCGTCGGACCCGCCGGTATTGTTCCTGGAACACCTGGTCGACACAGACGTTCCCGAAGACACCCTGGCTCCCCGGGCGTTGGGAGACGCGGTCACGGTCTCGACCGGCAGCGGCACCATCGGCCGGGATTTCGCCGTCGTGGTGCTCGCGGGAGTGCAGGAGAACGTCTGGCCCGACCTGCGCATCCGCGGCTCCCTGCTCGGAGCCGGCGATCTCGCGCTCGCCGCCGCCGGCGACGCGGCCCCGGCCACCGGCGTGGACGCCCGCACCGCAGTGCTGCACGATGAACTGCGCATGTTCGCGCAGGCCGCGTCGCGGGCCCGCACCGAACTCCTAATCACCGCCATCGACAACGACGACAACCAGCCGTCCGTTTTTCTGCGATTGCTGCCCGATCCGGATGCCGCTCCGCTGGGCCGATTCCCGCTGTCGCTGCGCGGCATCGTCGGTCGGCTGCGGCAGGACCTCACGACGGCCGTCGGCACCGTCCGGCCGGGCGGCACCGTGCCGCCGCGGGCACGGGACCAGGCCGCGACCCTCGCCCGCCTGGCCGCAGAAAGCGTCGCCGGCGCCGATCCCGACCAGTGGTACGGCCTGGCCCCGCTGAGTACCCAGCACCGCCTCAACGACCCCGACGCCGGCGACAGCCCGGTGCGGGTGTCGCCGTCCAAAATGAGCTCTTTCGACGCCTGCCCGTTGCACTGGCTGATCGGACAGATCGGCGGCGGCACCAGCAACACGGCCGCGAACCTCGGAACCATCATTCACGAGGTGATGGAGTCCGGATCGGGGGCCGGCGGTGTCGCCGGCGCCGAAGAACTCTGGGCCGGGGTGGACGCCCGCTGGCCCGAGCTGGTTTTCGACGCCGACTGGCAATCCGAGGTTCAGAAGGTCGAAGCCCGGGCCCTCACCGACCGCCTGGCTTCCTACCTGGGTGACTTCTCCCGCGCCGGCGGCGAACTGCTCAGCGCCGAGGGCAGGTTCAGCCTGGACCTGGGCAGCGCCGTGCTCTCGGGCACCATCGACCGGGTAGAACGCCTCGCCGACGGGCGGGCCGTGATCGTCGACCTCAAAACCGGCAAGGGCGACCCGATCGGCAACGCCGGGGTCGTCGACCATCCGCAGCTGGGCGCCTACCAGCTGGCCTTCCACGAGGGCGCGATCGAGGGCCTGGACCCCGACATGCAGCTCGCCGGCGCCCGGCTGGTGATCGTGAGCTCCGGCACCGCGAAACAGAACTACCGCAATCCCACCCAGCCGGCCTTCACCCCCGAGGAACTCGCCGCGTTCCGGGACCGGGTCGGCACCACGGCCACCAAGATGGGCGACCGGGTGTTCCTGGCCGAGATCGCCAGCCACTGCCTCGACCCGCGCTCCTTCGGCGCCTGCCGCATCCACATCATCAAACAGGTGAGCTCATGACCACACCCCAGCCCCTGCCCGCGTCCACGGCAGCCCCGACGGCCCACACCGAGACCACCCATGCCGAGACCACCCCGGCCGGGCCGATCTCCGCCCTGCAGATCGCCGCGACGCTGGGCATGCCGCCGCCCACCAGAGAGCAGCAGGCGGTGATCGAAGCGCCGCTGGCCCCGACCCTCGTGGTCGCCGGCGCGGGCAGCGGCAAGACCGAAACCATGGCCAACCGGGTGCTCTGGCTGCTCGCCAACGGGCATGCCCGTCCCGACCAGATCCTGGGCCTCACCTTCACCCGCAAGGCCGCCGGCGAACTTGCGCAGCGCATCGGCACGCGCATCTCCGAGCTGGCCGCCGCCGGGCTGATGCCGCCTCCCTCGGCGCCCGCCGTCGACGACGGCACCCGTGACTCCTCGGACCTGTTCAACACCCCCGCCGTGTCCACCTACAACTCCTTCGCCAGTCGGCTGTTCAGCGAGAACGCTCTGCTGCTGGGGCGGGAACCCGAATCCGTGCTCCTCGACGAGAACTCCGCCTGGCTGCTGGCCCGCCGGGTCGTGAGCGACTCCCAAGACGGCCGGCTGGTAACCGTCGGCCGCAAGATCGACACCGTAACGGATGCCGTACTCGGCCTGAGCCGGGCGCTCGCCGAAAACCCGCCCGAGTTTCAGTCCGGCGAGGTGCCGGCCGCACACGACGTGGCCGGGCTCGCCGCAGGGTTCGCCTACCTCGACGGGCTGCCCTACGGTTCGGCCCGCAAGAAGATCCCCTACGCCTCCGTCACCGAATCGCTCGCCGCGGTTGGCCCGCTGCCGGTTCTGCTGCGCCTGGCCGAGACCTACCAGGCCGAGAAAATCCGGCTGGGCCTGATCGAATTCTCCGATCAGGTCGCCCTGGCCCTGCAGGTCTGCCAGAAAGTGGCCAGCGTGGTGCAGCGCTACCGCGACACCTATCGCATCGTGCTGCTCGATGAATACCAGGACACCTCCGTGCTGCAGACCCAGCTGCTGCACACCCTGTTCGCCCGGCATCCCGTGATGGCCGTGGGTGACCCGCACCAGTCCATCTACGGATGGCGCGGGGCGTCGTCGGCGAACCTGCTCGGCTTCTCGCAGAGCTTCGCCGGCCTCAGCAACAGCCAGGCGCCGGCGATGTCGCTGTCGTACACCTGGCGCAACCCGGTGAGCGTGCTCGGCGTCGCGAACGCGCTCGTCGCCCCGCTCAGCGAAGCCCTGCGCACCAAGCCCAACGGTATTCAGGTGGACACCCTGAAAACGCCACCCGGCAAGGCCGCCGGCCGGGTCGACGCCGTGATGGCGGAGACGATCGTGCACGAAGCCACCGCCATCGCCGAGTGGTTCGTGCCCCGGCTGCCGAACGGCACCGCCAAGACCGGGGCGATGCTGTTTCGGGCCCGACGCGACATGGAACTGTTCGCCGAAGTGCTGCGCGCCCACGGCGTGCCGGCGCACGTGCTGGGCCTCGGCGGACTGCTGTCGACCCCCGAGGTGGCGGACGTCGTCAGCGTGCTGCGCGCGGTGCACGACCCGTCCGCCGGCAGCGAACTGGTGCGGCTGCTCAGCGGCGGCCGGTGGCGCGTGGGCGTGCGGGACCTGCAGGCCCTGGCCGGCGTTGCCCGCTGGATCGCCGACCACGACTGGGCGCAGAAGCAGGTGACCGACGAGGTGAAAGCCCGCATGCGGGCATCCGTCGCCGCCGACGACGGCACCTCACTCGTGGACGCCCTCGATTTCGTGGCGACCGCGTCGCCGACCCACGGGCAGCTGGCCGCGTTCAGCGAGACGGGCCGGGATCGCCTGCGCGATGCCGGCCGTCAGCTGGCGCTGTTCCGGTCGCGGTCCGGACTGCCGCTGCTCGACTTCGTGCGGCTCATCGAGCAGGAGATGCGGCTGGACATCGAGCTGGCAGCCAACGAATCGCGCGGGCTGGAAAACCTGTACGCCTTCCATGACACCATCGGGGCGTTCCTTGACAGCGACGAGCAGGGCACCCTGGCTAGTTTTCTGCGCTGGCTCAGCCGGGCCGAACGGCACGACGACCTCGGCCCGCGCGGTGAAGCCGGTGAGCAGGGTGCCGTGCAGTTGCTGACCATCCACGGCGCCAAGGGCCTCGAATGGGACTACGTCGCCCTTCCCAACCTCACCGACAAGAGCCTGCCCGCCGCCGCCCGGGAGACCAGCGGATGGCTGCGGTTCGGCGAACTGCCCTACCCGTTCCGCGGTGACCGTGCGGAACTTCCCGAACTGCGCTGGGGTCAGCATGACTCCCAGCTCGACTTCGACACCGAATTTCAGAGGTTCAAGGCCGATCTCGCCGATCGCCACGAGGCCGAGGAGCGCCGGCTGATTTACGTGGCCACCACGCGTGCCCAGCACGAGCTGCTGCTCTCGGGGTCGTATTGGGCCGCCGGCAGCACCGTGCGCACGCCGAGCCGGTACCTCGTTGAACTCGCGGACGCCGGGCTGATCGCCGCGCTGCCGGAGGGCAGCGCGCACACCGAGAAACCCGAATCGACCGAGGACGGCCACGAAACCTGGCCGTTCGACCCGCTCGGCACCCGTCGCGGCGTGGTCGAGGAGGCAGCCCGACTGGTGACCGACGCGGCCACCGCCCGGGCCGCTGCGACCGTGGAGGCGTCGACCGGCGCTGATTCGATGCCGGCGCAGGAGCCGACGCC
>JBBQYN010000080.1:0-9231 GCA_038208655.1 Actinomycetales bacterium | reverse complement strand
GCTCAAGGCCATCAACCGGCCCAGCGACGACCCGACCGCCGCCGCCAGCGCCCTCGCGGTGCGCACCGAGCAGGCCGCCGTGGTGCAGTACAGCCGCAACGCCGGCAACGGCAACGACTGGCTGACCACCCTCGACAGCACACTGAGCGCCACGACGGCGATCATGAACCGGGTGCGCGACCTGACCGTGCAGGGCGCCAACGATGGCGCCCTCTCCCCCACGGCCAAGCAAGCCCTCGCCGTGGAACTTGACGGCCTGCGCGAAGATCTGCTCACGCAGGCGAACACCAGCTACCTGGGTCGCACCGTGTTCGCCGGCAATTCCGACGCCGGCGTGGCGTTTCGCGACGTGGGGGGCCAGATGACGTTTCAGGGCAACAGCGACAGCGCAGTGACGCGGCGTATCAGCACCGACGTGGCCGTGCGTGTCGACGCCGACGGCGGTGCCGTGTTCGGCAACAAGGAAAGCTCGGTGTTCGCATTGATCGACAAAATCTCCGCGACGCTACGCTCCGGTGACGGCAGCGCCGGTCAATACCTGGGCGAGATCGACACGCGGATGGCGCTGATCACCGGGGAACACGCCGTGATCGGTGCCCGTCAGAACCAGATGGACCGGGCCCAGCAGTCGCTGCTGGCCCAGGTCGGAACGCTGGAATCGCGCCGTTCCAGCATCGAAGACATTGATCTGGGCGAGGTGATCCTCGACCTCAAGTTGCAGGAGACCTCGTACCAGGCCGCACTCGCCGTGACCGCACGGGTACTCCAACCCACACTGATGGACTTTCTCTCATGACCGCAGCACTGGCCTTTCTCACTCCCCCGCCCGGACTCGCCCCGCACACCGATTTTGTGCTTAACGCCATCGACGGCGCCACCGGGCTGTACACGCTGCAGGCCGCTGCAGTCACCGAAGCCGACAGCACCCGGCTGTTCGTGCTCGACGCGGCGGTGTTCCTGCCCGCGTACACGCCGTACATCTCCACGGAGCAGTCCGCGTCGCTGGATCTGACCGTGCCGACGGATGCTCTCCTCCTCGTGGTCGCAAACCCCGGCGAAGCAGGCACCACCGTGAACCTGATGGCCCCGATCGTCGTGAACGCGGCCACCGGCGTGGCCGCGCAGCTGATTCTGGAGGGCCAGGACTGGCCGCTGCAGGCTCCGCTGGAACCGCGCGCCGTCGCCGCCTGACCCGCGCCGGCTGCGCGGCAGGTCCCTGGGCCCGTGTTGCGAAAACCGGATGGCGCGGCGAACGATCACCAAAACGTCCGGTATTCGCGCGCCGAGAGTCGATCCACCCGGTTTTCGTCACACGGCGGGACGGGCGAGACCGGCGTGGCGGGCGAATGTCGCGATTAGGCCACGATCTGCCGCGCCCGAGCCGCCGCGGTACGGGCGGTGCCACACTGATCGGCAATGAGCTACGTTCTGGTCACCGGCGGCACGGGAACGCTCGGCCGCGCCCTTGAACCGGTGCTCACGGCCGCGCACCGAAGGGTTCGGGTGTTCAGCCGGCAGGCGGCGCCGGCCGGGCGGCATCCGCTCACCTGGGCGCAGGGCGACCTGCGTACCGGAGCCGGCCTGAACGAGGCCGTGCGCAACACCAACACGGTGATTCACCTGGCCACGAATTCCAGCGGCGGCGATGCGGCGGCCACCGACCGGCTGGTGCAGGCGATCCGGCGCGGCTGCCGCCCGACGGCGCCGTTGCCGCACCTGATCTACCTGTCGATTGTGGGTGTGGACCGCATACCGCTGGCCTATTACCGCGAGAAGCTCGCCGCCGAGCAGGTGGTGCAGCGTTCCGCGCTGCCGTTCACGATTGTGCGCAGCACCCAGTTTCACAGCCTGGTCTTCGGCCTGATCGCGCTGCAGCGGCACTGGCCGGTGGTCTTGGCCCCCGACGTGCGCCTGCAGCCCATTGACGTGAAGGATGTTGCGGTGCAACTGCTCGGGTACACCCGGCTGGGCCCCACCGGGGGCGACACGCGCGACTGGGCCGCAGGCGCGTGTCCCGGTGCCGGCGGCAGCGACGACGCGGCCGGGGGCTATATCGGCGGCTACGGAGGCCCCGGCCACGAGAACGGTCTGAGCGGGGCCGGTCGGGTGCCCGACCTGGGCGGACCGGAGGTGCTCAGCGTCGTGGACATGGCCCGCGCCACACTGGCGGCGCACCGCGCGCCCGAGGCCGCCCCGCGCCGTGGGCTGCTGCCCCTGCGGCTGCCGGGCAAAGCCTTCGCGGCTTTTCGCGCCGGCGAGGCCCTCGTGCAGAACGGGCCCGCCACGGGCACCCTCACCTTCGCGGATTTTCTGGCGGCGCGGGCGGGCGACTCCGACCTTCTCTAGCCCGCAGGCCGGCCGTGAACGACCGCGCGACGGCGCACGTAGACTTGCTCACCGAACAGTCGTCGCCGGCGTCTGTGTTGCACACCACACTCTCGTCGCCCCCGGTTCGACGGATAACGTGGATCCACGTCGACGCCGTGGTCGCGGCACCCTCCGATGCCGCTCGCGACCTCGTTCGCCACCACGGCTTTCACCACAGCTTCTCAGCACGGCTCTCATCACGACCGAAGGACACCCCCCATGACCCAGCTCGCCCTCGACGCCGCCAGCGTGGCCCGCTACATCGACCACACCCTGCTCAAGCCCGAAGCCACCGACGCCGACGTGACCGCGCTCGTCGCCGAAGCCGTGGCGCTGGGCACCTACTCCGTCTGCGTCTCGCCGTCGATGCTGCCGCTGAGCATCCCGGCCGGCTCTGACCTGAAGGTCGCCGTGGTCTGCGGATTCCCCAGCGGCAAGCACCACAGCGGCGTCAAGGCCGCCGAAGCCGCCCTCGCCGTGGAGCAGGGCGCCGACGAGATCGACATGGTCATCGACATCGGTGCCGCGAAGGCCGGCCGCTTCGACGACGTGCAGGCCGACATCATCGTCGTGCGCTCGAGTGTGCCCGCGCCCACCGTGCTCAAGGTGATCATCGAATCCGCCGCCCTCACCGACGACGAGATCGTGGCCGTGTGCCAGGCCGCCATTGCCGCCGGAGCCGACTTCGTGAAGACATCCACCGGGTTTCACCCCGCCGGCGGCGCCACCGTGCACGCCGTGCGTCTCATGAAGCACACCGTGGGCGATCGGGCCGAGGTGAAGGCATCCGGTGGCGTGCGCAGCTTCGACGACGCTCTCGCGATGATCGACGCCGGCGCCACCCGCCTGGGTGTCTCGGGCAGCGCCGCGCTGCTCTCGGGCGCGACCGCAGCCGGGCCCGCCGGCAGCTACTAACCGTCGCTCGCCCGGGGCTCGCGATGAGCCCCGAGCAGCGCCGCCTGTGGCGAATTCAGGAAATCGGTCGCCGAACTGCGGTGACACCACCGGACCAGTGCGGCGGTCACGCCAGAGCTGGCCGGATCTCCTGAATTCGCCACGGGGCATGCGCGGGAGGGAGCGTGCGGCAGAGTGCGGCAGCTGCGCGAGCCCCGGGCGGCGACTACTTCTGGGCGTCGGCGAGGGCCGCTTCGAAGGCCACCCACGGCAGCATCGCGCACTTCACCCGCGCCGGGTAGCGCGAGACGCCGCCGAACGCGGCCGCGTCACCGAGCACCTCTTCGTCGGGCTCAATCGTGCCCCGGCTGCGCAGCATCTCCCGAAAGTTCTCCAGCACCGCCACGGCCTCGGTGTACGGCAGGCCGTTGAGGGTGTCGAACATGACGGATGCCGACGCCATCGAAATCGAGCACCCGTCACCGTGCCAGGTCAGCGAGCTGACCGTCATGTTCGCGCGCAGGGCGGCGATCATCTCGTCGGGACTGATCACGCCGAGTTCCAGGCCGATCGGATCCAGGCCCACCGCGTCGTAGCCGGTCTCGTCGATCGTGATCGAGAGCCGCACCGTGACGTCGTCACCGCAGGACGTGTTGATCTGGTGCGACTCCCCGATGTGCGTGTCGTCGGTCTCCCACAGCTCGTCGTCGGGCGTGAGCGGCACCGGCGAGGCGCCGTGCCGGTACTTGGCGTGGTCGAGAATAATCTGCTGGTACAGGCTTTGCAGGTCGCTCATCGCTGTCCTCCAGTGGCTGTTGTTGCAGGGCTGGTCGTGGTGGTGCTGGGCGTGGGTGTGGTGCCGAAGAACGGGCCCACCTCGCGCAGGGCGGCCAGGAACGCGTCGACCTCGTCGGTGGTCGTGTACAGGTAGCTGCTCGCGCGGGTGCTCGCCGTGACGCCGAGACGGCGGTGCAGCGGCTGGGCGCAGTGGTGCCCGACCCGCACGGCGATGCCGGCGTCGTCGAGGAACTGCCCCACATCATGGGCGTGCACCCCGGCGACATCCACGCTGACCAGTCCGAGCCGGTCGACGCCCGGTCCGTCGCCGAGGAGGCGCACCCCGGGAATCTCGAGCACGCCGCGCACGAGGCGCTGACCGAGCTCGGCGTCCCACGCGGCGATGCGGCTCATGCCGGTCTCCGAGAGGTAGTCCACGGCCGCGGCCAGGGCGATGGCCTGGGAGATGCGCTGGGTGCCGGCCTCGAAACGCTGCGGCGGCGCCAGGAACTCGGCTTCGTGCATGTTCACGGTGGTGATCATCGAGCCGCCGGTGAGAAACGGCGGCATTGCAGCGAGCAGCTCCTCGCGGCCGAACAGTGCGCCGATGCCGGTGGGGCCGAGCATCTTGTGGCCGGAGAAGACGGCGAAGTCCACGCCGAGGGCATGGAAATCCACCGGGATGTGCGGCACGCTCTGGCAGGCGTCGAGCACCGTGAGGGCGCCGACCGACGCGGCCAGCGCCACGAGCTCCGCGACGGGGCTGAACGCGCCGGTGACGTTGGAGGCGTGCGAGAAGGCGAGCACCCGGGTGCGGGAGGTCACGATGCCGCGGGCGGCAGACATGTCGAGCAGGCCGGCATCCGTTACGGGGATGAACCGCAGCGTGGCGCCGGTGCGCAGCGCCAGCTGCTGCCACGGAATGAGGTTGGCGTGGTGCTCGAGTTCGGTGACGACGATCTCGTCGCCGGCGGTGAGGGCGAAGCGTTGGGCATCGGGGCCGCCGAGGCCCAGCGATGCGTTCGAGAAGCTGTAGGTGAGCAGGTTGATGGCTTCGGTGGCGTTGCTGGTCCAGACGATCTCGTCGGTCGCGGCGCCGACGAACGCGGCCACCTTCTCGCGGGCGCACTCGTAGACCTCGGTGGCCTCCACGGCCAGGGTGTGCGAGCCACGGTGCACGGCGGCGTTGCGCTGCTCGTAGAACTCCTGCTCGGCCTCCATGACGCTGATCGGGTTCTGTGAGGTGGCCCCGGAATCGAGGTAGTTGAGCGTGTGCCCGTTCACCTGTTGGGTGAGCACCGGAAAGTCGTTTCGGATGCGTTCCACCTCCCGCGCGGTCAGCGACCGGGCGGCACCGTGCGGGGCCGCGGGAGAAGGTGTGTTCGGGATTGCAAAACTCGTCATGAACCCAGCGTATTCCTTCTGTCGGTGGCCGTGACGCGCGGGGGCGGTGCACCCCGCACCGAGAGTACCCGCGGCGAGCGCCGCAGGCCAGAGCAATCTCCGGTACGTCTAGCGCACCCCGCCGGGGCCGGGGTATGGTGCCGTCATCGCTTGACCCGCATCGCCCACGCCGGCCCGTTCCCCGCACGATGAATCCGCATGACAAATCTGCACGACGGCCCCGCGCCCTGCCCCGCACGACGAACACGACGCCCCGCACGACGAAAGAGAGAAACAGTGACGTTTTCGGCTCAGCCCGACCTGCCGCGCCGGTATCTGGAATCCGACCGGGCCCGAGACCTCATGGTGCGCCTGATCCGGTTGGTGTTCCCGCACGATGTGCTGCCCGATTCCGCCTACGAACGCACCGCCGACAGTCTGCTGTTGCTGTCCACCCAGAGCAACCGCATGATGCTCGCGGTGAGCCGGGGGCTGGACAGCCTCGATGACCTCGACACCCTGGAGCACCTCGACAGGCTCGATCACCAGAACACCCTCACGCACCAGAACACCCTCAACGCACGCAGTGAGCGGGCCGGGGACTTTCTCGCATTGCCCGCCGACGCGGCCACCCGGGCCCTGCACCGGATCGAACACACCGATTTCTTCACCTTCGTGCTGGGCAACGCGGTGCTTACGCTGTACAACCTGCCCGAGGTGTGGCAGGCGCTCGGCTATGAGGGGGCATCCGTGGCCAAGGGCGGCTACCTCACCCGGGGCTTCGACGACCTCGACTGGTTGCCCGAGGTGCGGGTCGAGGAGTACCAGGGCGACCTCTCCCGGGTCAGCGTGGGACCGTTGGCGCACCCGGTGGGTCCGGGCGCGGTCAAAACCGAGCCCGCCGGGGCAGCGGATGCGGCGGGTCGGACGGACTCGGAGGTATCCGCTGACGACGAGGTCACGCTGTGACCGGCGGCGGCAGGGTATCGCCATGACGCGCATCGACCAAGACGACCCCGCGGTGGTGATCATCGGGTCGGGGGCCGGCGGCGGCACCCTGGCGCACGAGCTGACCCGTCGCGGGGTGCCCGTGGTGCTGCTGGAGGCCGGGGCGCACATCGGTACCGAGGAGTTCGTGAACGATGAGTGGGACGCGTTCGGCCAGCTGGCCTGGCTGGATCCGCGCACCAGTTCGGGCTCGTGGCGTATCGCGCGGGATTTTCCGCACCTGCCGGCGTGGGTGGTGAAGTCCGTGGGCGGCAGCACCACGCACTGGGCCGGGAGCACTCCCCGCATTCTGGAGCACGAGCTGCAGGCGCGCTCCACCTACGGCGATGTGCCCGGCGCGCAGCTGCTGGACTGGCCGCTGACGCTGGCCGAGCTGGCGCCGTACTACGACCGGGCCGAGATCGCGCTGGGTTCCAGCCACCGGCACGGCCGGCCCGCGCTGCCGGCAAACAACAATTACACCGTCTTCGCCACCGGCGCCGCCCGGGTGGGCTATAATTTCTACGCCACCGGTCCCACGGCCACCAACGCTGCCCCCTACGACGGCCGCCCGGGCACGACGCAGGGCGGGTTCAACTTCGAGGGTGACCAGACCCACGCCACCTGGAGCACCCTGGTGCGGGAGATTCCGCGAGCCGAGGCTACCGGCAATCTTGATCTGCGCCCCAACAGCCAGGCCGTGCAGATCACCCATGACCGGCACGGACGCGCCGACGGGGTGCTCTATCTCGACGTGCACGACCACGTGCACCGGCAGCGGACCCGCGTCGTGGCCGTCGCCGGGAACGCCATCGAAACGCCGCGGCTGCTGCTGCTCAGCGCCAGTGCGCAGTTTCCCGACGGGCTGGCGAACTCCTCCGGGCAGCTGGGCCGGCACTACATGCGGCACACCACCGGGGCGGTCTTCGCCCGGTTCGAGCGTCCCGTGCACTTCTACCGCGGCGAGACCATGGCCGGAGTCATCGCCGACGAGGCTCGGCACGACCCGGAGCGCGGCTTCGTGGGCGGGTACTACCTGCAGACGCTGGCCCTCGGGCCGGCGTTCCTGGCCGCGTTTGCCGACCCCGGTGCCTGGGGCCGGGACTTCACCCGGCTGCTCGACGGCTATGACCACACGGCCGGACTGTGGATCGTGGGCGAAGACATGCCCCGCGCCGGCAACCGGGTGACCCTGAACCAGTCCGTGACGGATACCCATGGCCTGCCCGTCGCGAACGTGCACGTGGATGAGCACCCCAACGACGACGCCATGCGGCGGCACGCCTACCAGCAGGCCGAACTGCTCTACGACGCCGTCGGCGCCCTGTCGGTGCACCGCACACCGCCGTTCCCGTCGATGCACAACCTCGGCACCGCCCGTATGAGCGTGCGCCCCGCCGACGGCGTCACGAACTCCTACGGTCGCACCCACGACGTGCCCAACCTGTTCGTGAGCGACGGCTCGGTGTTCACCACCAGCACGTCGGCGAGCCCCACCCTCACCATCGTGGCGCTCGCCATGCGGCAGGCCGACTACATCCTCGACCTGTTTGCCCGCGGGCAGCTCTGACCTGGCAGAGCTGACGCGGCGAGCCCGCCCGGTTCAGGCGGCGCCGAACCGGCCGGTGAGGCGGGATGCGGCCGCGCGCAGCATCCGCTCAACGTCGTCACGGCGATCGGTGAGGTCGTCGGCTCCGGCGGAGACCGCGAGGGCGCCGAACAGGGAGCCGTCGGGGCCGTGCACCGCCACGGCGGCGCACATGGTTCCGGACGGGTTCCGCTGCCAGGCCACCTCGGCGCCTGCCGCACTGTTGGGGCTGTCGGGGCCTCTGGGGCTGCTGGGGCTGCTGGGGCTGCTGGGGCTGCTGGGGTTGCTGGCGCCGCGCAGCCGGCCGAATACGATGTGATCGGCAGTGTGCCCGCCGAAGCCGAGGGCCGGCAGCCGGGGAGCGGCCGGCGAATCCACCAGGTAGATCACCACGACATCGCTGCCCCGGTACACGGCGAAGTAGGCCGCCGCGGCGAGTGCCCGGTGCAGGTCGCCGACTTCGAGGCGTACCTCCTGTGGCACGCCCGTCTGGCGGTGCAGGCTCACCCCGAGCTGGTGCAGCTTGGGGCCCAGGTCGAAGCGGCGTTCCCGGCGGCGGTGCACGAGGTAGTCGCTGTGCACGAGCGTCTGCATCAGCCGGTACACGGTGGGCAGCGGATACCCCAGCGCGGCCGAGACCTCCCGGGCGCTGGCGCCGCCGCGTTCGGCGACGATTTCGAGCACGGCCAGCGACTTACTGATCGACGCGACCCCGCCGGCCTGAGAAGCGAACGGTTCGGCTACGGCGTCGGCGCCGGCGGCTGGGCTCATCATGGCCACAGTGTGTGCCGACCGGCCCTGCCGCACAAGGCCTTGCCGGTTCAGCCTCTCTCGGCAGGGGGTGCGATCGTGACCGAGTTCGAGGTGCGCTACGCACCCGGGTGTGTCAAGCTTTAACGGTGCCACAGATCGTTGAACATCCCGAAGTCAGCCTGCGCGAGGCCATCTCCCTCGAACGCCCCTGGATCACCCTGGTGTGGGACGATCCGATCAACCTGATGTCGTATGTGTCGTATGTCTTCCGCAGCTATTTCGGCGTCACTGCCGCGCAGGCGGAACGGCTGATGCTGCAGGTGCACAATGACGGCCGTGCCGTGGTCGCCACCGGCAACCGCGAGACCATGGAACGGCATGTCACGGCGATGCACGGCTTCGGCCTGCAGTCCACCCTCGCCCAGGACACCCCGTGATGCCTTTCCGGAGCGAGCCGGGCGCGACCGGTGAGCCGAGTGAGC
>JBBQYN010000079.1:0-9309 GCA_038208655.1 Actinomycetales bacterium | reverse complement strand
CCCAACGTTGCAGCATGATCGTCAGATTCCCAGCAGCAGAGCCTTGGCGGCGGTGAATTCGGCCTCGCTGATCACTCCGGCCGTCTTGAGGCTCGCGAGCCGCTCCAGCTGGCTCGACAGGTCCTCACCCGAGGACTCTTGCCCCGTTGGCTCGGCAGCCGAGTCGGCGGTGGCGGTCTCCGGCGCCGGGGCGGGCTCGGTCCCTGTTGCCTGGGCCCGTTCCGCTTGCCGCCGGCTGACGTTACCCGCCACGGCCGTAGCCGTTCCGGCCACGACTGCCGTTCGTGCCATGGTTCCGATCAGGCCCGGTCGCCCCATCCGTCGCATCATCGTGACGTTCCTTTCGTCCAGTCCGGCGGGATACCGGAGATGTTTAGTTCGTGTCGGTTTCCGAGGCGCGCATGGTGCTCAGCACTTCGTCGACGACGGCTCCGGGCCTCCGGATGCTCTCCAACAGCGTGCCGCCGGCGGCGCCGATCGCGTTGCGCAACGACTTGACCCAGGTGTGCTCGAACACCATGATTGCCGCCGAACTGCCCGGTTCGAGGCTGGCGGCCAACTCGGTCACGTCGTCGTCCGAGAGGAGGCCCTCGATCCGGTCGATGACCCCGGCCAGTCGGGACGCGTCGTCGTTCAGTCCCAGCTCGTCGATTTCCGTGTAGCTGGCCGCGCCGGTGGCCTCTTTGCGCACCAACAGGGCGTCGACGATGCTGATCGTGCTGGAGTCCACGAGTTGGGCTAGGGCGGGAACGATGTCCCCGGTGAACTCGATGCCAGGAAAGGCAATGACGGCGATTTCACTGGGTCCGAGCATGACGTCTCCTCCGGTTGGATGACGGATACCGGCACGATAAGCCCGTTCCCCGGGTCGGACAAGGGTGTCGGACCACGCTCCCGGTGCACGTGACCGCAGCCGCAACCAACACCGGGTGTGCCGTGGACGTCAGACCTGTTCGCTGCCGTCTCAGCGCGCTATGGTCACCGCGCCGGGTCCCCCGACCAGGGGGGCCGAATTGCGTGCCCAGCGGCAGACCGAAAAGGAACTCTCGGTGGACTCCGACGAGCTGAAGGCGCAGCTGGCCGAGGCCGCGGCCCAGACCGACACGCACTGAGCCCTGTTCGGGTGCGTATACCGACCGTCCGCTCCTCACGTCTAGTTCGGACGCGAGGGGCGGACATCCTTATGTGCAGGTGACAGTCCGGAGAGTATGATTACGGCACCTAAATTTCCGAGAGGAGAACGGCCATGTCAGATTCCCGCGCCCGAACCGCATCCACCCGTACATCTCTTCAGGATGAGGCCCCGCCCGGGAGGATGAGGCCCCGCCCGGGTCCGGGGTCGCAATGATGGACTTCGGCCTGGACCCGTCCCGGCTCAGCCGTGGTGAGATCATCGGTGTGCGTGTCGCCATGGCGATCAGCGGCCTCGTGGCCATCGTGCTGGGAATAATCGTGTTCGGCCAACCTGCTGCGACCCTGGCCGTGGTGGCAGTCCTGTTCGGACTCTATTTTTTGGTCAGCGGTGTCATACGGGTCGTGCGGGGGCTGTTCACGCACGGCGCCGCCGACGGACGAATTTTGAGCATCCTCTTCGGTGTCCTGCTGATCGGAGCCGGAATCTTCACGATCCGCAACCCGCTGAACTCGCTCGTGGTGCTGGGACTGATCATCGGTATCGCGTGGATCATCGAGGGCATCGCGGTGCTCGCCGAAACCGCGTCGGATTCGAGTCGCTGGCCGGGACTGTTGCTGGGTATCGTCAGTCTCATCGCTGGCATCGTGGTGCTGTTCGCGCCGCTGCAATCTCTTGCAGCACTGGTCCTGATCGTCGGTATTTTCCTGATCTTGTCCGGCATCGTGCAGATCGTGGAATCGTTTCTCTTCGGACGTGCCGCCCTGAAGGCACTCAAGAGCCCACAGACCTCGAGGGTCACCGACTGAGCAGCGTTCTCAACAACGATGGCCCGCACCGCGGAGAACCGCAGCGCCGCCCCGGGAGGGTCACCCGGGGCGGCGCTTGTCTGTGGTCTCAGACCGGCTGGAAACCCGACGTGTCGCCCACATAACGGGTGTTGTTCTGCGGAACGGCTTCCACGGCGGCCCGGGCGACCTCGGCCGCGAACTCGCTCACGTTGTACAGGCGACCGGCCGCGTCCTTGCGGGCGCTGAGCGAACCGGGGTTGGCCCGCTCCAGGAGCGTGGCCGTGATAGTTCCCTCGATCATGTCGCCGGAGACCACGACGAAACCGATACCCTCCGCCTCCAACTGCGGAATCACGGATCGCAACGCGTTTTCGCCCGCGCGCTTGCTGCGCGCGACCTGCTCGTACTCCGGCATCGTGGGGGTGGTCTCGATGAAGTGCGCCTGGTGACTGGTGACGAACACCACGCGGGACCCATCCGCGAGCACGGGAATGGCCTGTGTCAGCAGGTTCACCTGGGCGTCACGGTTCAGGGTCATGGCGTAGTCCGCAGCCATGCCGCTTTCCATTCCCCCGGACGCATTCATGACCATGAGGTCCAATCCGCCGTACTCCGCCACGATGGTCTCGAACAGCGCCGACACCGACACCGGGTCGGTCAGGTCAGCTCCCACGGTGATGGCCGTGCCGCCGGCAGCGCGAATGCTCGCGGCCAATTTTTCGGCTCGGGCGGCCTTATTGCGGTAGTTAATCACGACGCGGGCGCCGGCCTGCGCGAAGTACGCGACCGTGTCGGCGCCGATGCCCCTCGACGAACCGGTGACGAGCACGCGCTTGCCTTCAAGTGATCCTGCTGCAAGTGGATTGGACACGCATACTCCTCTAGGTAACCAGTGCCGCATCAATAAGCAGCGCTGCGCCGCCGAGACGACCATCCCCGACCCTACCAACAAGGCCCCACCTGTGGGATTCACCTGATAGTTTCAGGAGGGAACCTTCGAAAGGTGGGGAACATGGTTGATCTCACGGCTTACCTGTGGATTCTCTGGTTGGTCTGCATATTCATTTTCGTGATCATTGAATTGCTCACGTTGGAATTCACTTTTCTGATGCTGGCATTCGGCAGCCTCGGTGGCCTGGCCGCCAACCTGCTCGGATTCCCCTGGTGGCTTCAAATCGTGGTCGCCGCCGTGCTGGCCATGCTGCTGATCCTCACCATCCGCCCCGTTCTGTTGCGTTTTCTGCGCCGCGGCGGTGACCCGGCCAAGAGCAACATCGACGCACTCATCGGCATGCCCGGGCGGGTCGTGTCGACGGTCACGGAGGTCGGCGGGCTCGTGAAGCTCGCCAACGGGGAAACCTGGTCGGCCCGGCTCTCCCCCGCCGCCGGCCGGGTCACCGCCGAACCCGACGCATCCGTCGTCGTCAGCACCATTGACGGATCCACAGCTGTTGTCACCATCTCGGAAAGGACCTTGCCCCATGCTTGACCCGGCCCAGTTCATCGGACAGATCTTCGTGATCGCCCTGCTTGTCGTCTTGGCGGTGTTCGTCATCGTCACTCTGGTGCGGGCGATCCGCATCATTCCCCAGGGGAATGCCGGCGTCGTCGAGCGCCTCGGAAAATACCACCGCACCCTGCTGCCGGGCCTGAACATTCTGGTGCCGTTCATCGACCGGGTACGCCCGCTGCTGGACATCCGCGAACAGGTGGTGTCGTTCCCTCCGCAGCCCGTGATCACCGAAGACAACCTCGTCGTGTCCATTGACACCGTGGTGTACTTCCAGGTGACGGATGCCCGCGCGGCAACCTACGAGATCAACAACTACCTCGGTGCCGTGGAACAGCTCACGACGACCACGCTGCGTAACGTGGTCGGCGGATTGAACCTCGAAGAGGCGTTGACCAGTCGAGACAACATCAACAGCCAGCTTCGGATCGTTCTGGACGAAGCAACCGGCAAATGGGGAATCCGCGTGGGCCGGGTGGAGCTCAAAGCCATCGAGCCGCCCCTGTCCATTCAGGACTCCATGGAGAAGCAGATGCGCGCCGAGCGTGACCGCCGTGCGCTGATCCTCACCGCCGAAGGCACCAAACAATCCGCCATCCTCACCGCCGAAGGTGCCCGCCAGGCCGCGATCCTGTCGGCCGAGGGAGATGCCAAGGCCGCCGTGCTGCGCGCCCAGGGCGAAGCATCCGCCATCACGACGGTGTTCAAGGCCATCCACGACGGCGACCCGGATCCGCGTCTGCTCGCCTACCAGTACCTGCTCACGCTGCCCAAGCTCGCCGAAGGCAGCGCCAACAAGCTGTGGATCGTGCCGAGCGAACTGACCGAAGCCCTCAAGGGCATCGGCCAGGCCTTCGGTCCCGGCGCCGCTGCTGCTGCCGGAGCTGCCGCCGCCGCGGCCACCGCGGCCGGCACCTCCCCGGGCAGCGCCGCCGACGCAGAGCGCAGCGCACCCGGCACCCCAGCACCGGTCGACCCACCGGCGTAATGAATGCAGCCGTCCCGTCGGGTTTTCTCGCACCCGGCGGGATTCGCATTCTGGCCCACCAGGGACTGGCCCACGAGGCGCCGCCGAACACGCTCCTGGCATTCCTGCAGGCACTCGCGGCCGGAGCGACGCACCTGGAAACCGACGTGCACGCGACCAGCGACGGCGTGGCCGTCATCAGTCACGACCCACGCATCGACCCGCACGTCGACCCGAACGTTTTGGGGGCCTCCCACGACGGGCGCATCGATCGGCTCACGTTCGCCGAGCTCTCCCGTATCCGGCTGCCCCACGGACAAACGATGCCGGCGCTGGCCGAGGCCCTGGATGCTTTTCCTGACGCCCGGTTCAACATCGACGTGAAAGCCGCTGCCGCCGTCGCCGCGACTGTCCGGGCGGTACGGGACGCCGTCGCCACGGACCGGGTGCTGATCACGTCGTTTTCCCAGGCCCGCCGCCGGGCTGCGGTGGCCGGGCTGCCCGGCGTGGCCTCGTCACCCTCCAGCGCCGAGTTCATTCGGGTGCTGGCCGCAACGCACCTGTCCCCCGCCCGTACCCGGCGGCGACTTCGTGGATTCGTGGCCGTTCAGGTGCCCGAACGTGTCGGCCCGGTCACCATCGTGACACCACGTTTCGTGCGCCGCATGCACGCTGCCGGTGTGGAGGTGCACGTGTGGACCGTGAACGATCCGGTGGTGATGGCGCGGCTGCTGGACCGTGGCGTGGACGGCATCGTGACGGACCGGTGCGACCTGCTGCGGCAGCTGATTTCGGCGCGAACCTGAGAATACCCCCAGAGTAGTCACACGGCGGCAAGGAAACATACAGCTTGATGGTTTACAACTGGGTAAGCATCGAGAGGAGACCACACAATGGCGGATCGCAGTTTGCGTGGCATGAGGTTGGGCGCACAAAGCCTTCAAAGCGAAGAGGGCGTCACCTTTTCACCACGAGTTAGTCACGGGTACCTGTGCGCAACGTGCGGGCGTGAGACGGTGATGATTTTCTCTGCCGACGCGGACGCGCCGGATGAGTGGGAGTGCAAGTACTGCTCCCGCGTCGCCACCCGACTGGTTGATTCCCAGCCGGTCGTCGTGGACCACTCGGACGAGAAAATCGCGCGCACCCACTGGGACATGCTGCTGGAACGCCGCACCCGCGACGAACTTGAGGAACTCCTTCAGGAGCGCCTCACGGTTCTGCGCGAGCGCCGTGGCGGGCAGCAGAAGATCGGGGCCTAACGCTCCGAGCGAAAACACGACGAGTCCCGAAGCCGGTCGGCTTCGGGACTTTTGTCGCGCCCGGGAATCGGTGCCCCGCTCGGCTCAGGCCCGACGGTGCAGCGCGGCGAGGGCGAACCCGGCCAGGCCGAGGCCGGACACGAGCCACTCCAGGCCACGACCGAAGATCATCGCGGGGGTGACCACGTCACTCAGCGGCACGGTCTGCACCATGGCGCCCGGCTCCCACACCGGCAGGCTGTCGAGCGTGGATCCGTCCGGGGTGATCATGGCGCTGGTTCCCACTGTGGAGATGTTCACCACGGTGCGCCCGGTCTCGATGGCCCGCAGCCGGGCGATGGCCAACTGCTGCACACTCTCATCGGTGTACCCGAAATCGGCATTGTTGGTCTGGGCCAGAATCACCTCGGCGCCGCCGGCAATCATCTCCTGCACCAGCTGGTCGTCGGCGATGTCGAAGCAGATGGCGATCCCCGCCATGATGCCGTCGATGTCGAAAACGTTGTCGCGGGTGCCGATGCCGTAGTCCCGGGCGATCAGGTCGATCAGCTCCGGCGCGAAGGGCCGCCAGAATGCCCGGTCTGGCATGTATTCCGCGAACGGGACCGGGTGAACCTTGTCGTAGATGTCGACCGCTCCCTCCCCGGCCTTCCAGAGCAGCGAGCTGTTGTAGAACACCCCGTCCCTGGCCGTGATGGTGCCCACGATCAGGGGCGCGTCCATGGCACGGCTGATGTAGTCCGCAACCTGCACGGCGTATTCCGAGCGGAGCGGATCGATGTCACTGGCGTTCTCGGGCCAGACCACCATGTCGACGTCCTCGCCGATCAACGGCAAAGTGGCGGTGGTGTGATCCGACAGAATCTGTCCGGGCGTGTACTCGGCGAACAGCCCCGCATCGGAGGCGCCCTGCACGGCAGCAATACGCGCGGTGCCCGATTCCACGGTGGGGAACGCCGGGATCAGCACCAGTGCGGTGACGGATGCGACGATCACCGTCGTGCGGGACAACCCTCCGAGGTCTCTCTCCCGCAGCACCTGCACCGCGACCACGCAGGCCCAGACGATCACGAAGCTCATGCCCGACAGCCCGAACCAGGCGGCCAGCCCGTTGAGCGGGCTTTCACTCTGGGACAGTGCCACCCGGCCCCAGGCAAAGCCGCCGTACGGCCAGACGGCGGAGATCGCTTCCCGAGCCGTCCACAGGCCGGCGACAACCACCGGGACCATGCCGAGTCGGCCTAGCCGAGTTGGCCAGACGCGGGGCCCGTAGCGTAGCACCACGGCCATCAGCGCCATTCCCACCGCGAAGAAGATGCTCTGCAGCCCGGCGAGGGCCAGCCAGGGCACCGGTCCCAGGTACAGCGTCAGCCAGCTGATGTGGATCAGCCAGAACGACAGACCGGCGACGAGCCCGGTGAGCAAACCTGTCCAGGGCCCGCGTCCCAACAGGGCGATCATCATCAGCACGATGCCGACCGGTGCGAGGTACCACCAGTCCCGATCGGGATAGCCGGCGTCAAGAATCGCGCCGGCGCCGGCCGCAAGCAGCAGGGCGGCCCACAGGGGTAGGTGACGGCGCGGGAAGGCCGGTCGGGGTGCCCCCGGCCGGGCCAAGGCAGGGCGCGGCTCGGCGACCAGGGTGGCACTCACCGTCAGGCCACCGAGGAGTAGGCGACGATGCCGCGGCGAACGGCGTCCATGGCCTGGCGTGCCGTGCGGCCCACGTGGCCGTCGCCCACAACCGAGAGCTGATCGAGCAGGTCGATGGTTTGCTTGCTCCAGCGCACGAAATCCCCCGCGGCCATTTCCGCCTCCTCGAGCACGTCGGCCAGCGGCGCACCCCGTGCCCATTTCCACATGGCCAGGCTCAGTCCGACCGCGAGGGGGTTGCTGCCGGGAAGTTTGTGCTCGCGTTCCAGGTCGTCGATATGGCTCCAGAGTTCCTGCGTGTCGTCCAGGGCGGCGCGGAACGGTCCACGCGGCAGGTACCGCGGGTCGATCAGGCCCTCCTCGCGGCGCGGCTCGAAGATCAGGGCGCAGGCCATCGCGGCCAGGCTGGCCGCATCGAGCTGGTTCCAGAGCCCGCGCCGCAGCGATTCGGCCACCAACAGGTCTCGCTCCGCGTAGATGCGGCGCAGAATACGGCCGCTATCGCTCAGCACCACCTGGCCGTTCGGCTCGGCCACCAGGTAGCCGTAGCCGAGCAGCACGTCAGTGACGCGGTCGAACACCCGGGCGATCGCGCCGGTGCGGGTGTTGATCTGCTGGGTGAGCGCATCCGTTTGCCGTTTAAGTTTCCACCAGCGTTCCGCCCAGCGTGCGTGTTGCTCGCGCTCGGGACAGATGTGACAGCCGTGAGCCTTCATGCGCTTACGCAGGCTGACCAGTTCACGCTGGCGGGCGTCCCGTTGGCTGCGGTTCGCCGGATCGGCCTTGGCGCCGTCCCGCTCGACCTCGGTGAGACGGCGACGGATGCCGGAATAGTCACTGAAGTCGCCGAGGTGACAGGTCATGCCCGTGGCGAATCCGGCGAGGGAGTCTTCCTGCTGGCGCACCGACCGGGCCAGGTCCACGACGGCGCGGTCGGCCTGGAACTGGGCGAACGATGATTCCAGCACCTCGCGGGTGCGGTCCCGACCGAACTGATCGAGCAGGTTCACGGCCATGTTGTAGGTCGGTTTGAAGCTGGAGTTGAGCGGGTAAGTGCGTTTGGACGCCAATGACGCGACCGCCTGCGGGTCCAGGCCCTGCTGCCACTGGATTAGGGAATGCCCTAGGGTGTCGATGCCTCGGCGCCCGGCGCGCCCGGTGAGCTGGGTGTACTCCCCCGGTGTGATCGGAACGCGTGCCTCACCGTTGAACTTCTCGAGTTTGTCGAGCACCACCGTGCGTGCCGGCATGTTGATGCCCAGCGCCAGAGTCTCCGTCGCGAAGACTGCCTTGACCAGCTTCTTTTGAAAGAGTTCCTCCACGACCTCCTTGAACGCGGGGAGCAGCCCGGCGTGGTGGGCCGCCACGCCACGCTCGAGACCGTCCAGCCACTCGAAGTACCCGAGCACCCCGAGGTCTTCATCAAGCAGGGTGCGGCAGCGGTCGTCGACGATGCGCCGGATCTCGTCGCGCTCGTGTTCGTCGGTGAGACGTACCCCGGAGCGCAACACCTGTCGCACCGCCTGGTCACAACCCACCCGGCTGAAGATGAAGAAGATCGCCGGCAGCAGGTTCTTGCCCTGTAGCATGCGCACGATGTCACCGCGGTCCATGCGGCCCGCATCCGACTGCGACCGCGAGGGCGGCCCGCCGCGGTAATCGCGGCCGCCACCACCGCCGCGGCCGCGGCCGAACGGCGCGCCACCGGAACGTTGACCGCCGCCACGCCCGCCGGACAGGCTCAGTCGCACCAGTTCGGGATTGACCCGGTGCGTCGCAGCCAGCGATTGGGTGTCGAACAGGTCGAGCATGTTGCTCTTGACCAGCACGTGCTGTTCCAGCGGTACGGGCCGTTCCTCGGACACGATGACGTCGGTGTCGCCGCGCACGGCCTGCAGCCAGTCGCCGAATTCCTCGGCGTTGGAGACGGTGGCGCTCAACGACACCATGCGCACGGGCTGGGGCAGGTGAATGATGACCTCCTCCCAGACGGC
>JBBQYN010000078.1:0-9342 GCA_038208655.1 Actinomycetales bacterium | reverse complement strand
TCCACCATTCTGGAACTGGTCGGCTTCGCCTGGGCCGGATTCGGAGCCGCATTCGGTCCCGTCGTGATCCTCTCCCTGTATTGGAAGAAGCTCTCCACCTGGGGCACCCTCGCGTCCATGGTCACCGGTGCCGTTGTCGTCTTCATCTGGGGCAACTCCCCGCTCAGCGGAGTGCTCTACGAAATCGTGCCCGGCTTCATCGCCAGCATGCTTGTCGCCGTGGTCGTCTCCCTCGCCACGTACAAGCCGTCCGCTGAAATCGACGCCGAATTCGACGCCGCAGCAGATCAGGCCCGCGAAGACTACAAGGCCCCGCAGGCACCGAAGGTGTCCGCTTCGGCTTAACACCAGCACCACAGCACGACCTGCACCACACAGCACGACGACGGCACCCGCCACGGCCCTTCCGGCCGGGACCGGGTGCCGTCGTCATTCCCGCAGTTTGACGAGGTGCAGGCCGGAACGTAGGGTCAGAAAGGTGCTGCCTCCCCCGGGATAGCCAGCGCCCTGCCCGTCAGAGCACGTTTTCTGATGCCAACACTGCTGTTGCTTCGGAGGTTTCTCGTGTCATCCACAACTGAACAACGAGCGCGGGGGCCGGTGGCCGCATTCATGCGCCCCATCAATTCGCTCGTGGAACGCTATATCCCCAGCGCCCTGGTCTTCGTGATCGTCCTCACCGTCATCGTGGCGGTGCTCGCCCTGGCCCTCACAGACTCGGGACCGGTCGATGTCATCCGCAGCTGGGGCGACGGGCTCGCTGGACTGCTCGCGTTCATGACGCAGATGGCCCTGGTGTTGCTTCTCGGCCACATTCTGGCCAACACCAGCCCCGTGCACCGGCTCCTCGGCTGGCTCGGCCGGATTCCGCGCAGCCCGCTGCAGGCGTACGTGTTCGTCTTCGTCGTCGCATCCCTCGCCTCCCTCATCACCTGGGGCCTCGGCCTCGTCGTGGGCGGCCTGCTCGCCAAGGAGGTCGCCGCGCAGATGCGATCCCGCAGCGAACCGGTGCACTTTCCATTGCTCGTGGCCGCCGGGTACTCCGGCTTTGTGGTCTGGCACATGGGCTATTCGGGTTCGGGACCGTTGACGGCAGCCACCGAAGGTTCGTTCCTCGCCGAGCAGCTCGGCCGCACGATCCCACTGAGCGAGACAACGTTCTCGCTGTGGAACATTTCCGCCGCGGCAGCGGCGATCGTTGTGATCGCGCTCGCCCTCGCCCTGGTGGCCCCGCGCCGTGGCGTGCCCGTATTCGAGCTCGGCTTCGACGCCCGGGAGACAGCAACAGTCGAAGAAACCGTGGAAACCCCGGCCGACCGCCTTGACGCCAGCCGGGCTCTCACCCTGCTCGTGGGCCTCGCTCTGGTCGCTTACCTCGTGGTGCACTTCAGTGAGGGCGGCACCCTGACCCTTGACATCGTGAACTGGTCGTTCCTGGCGCTCATCTTTCTGCTGGTGCGCAACCCGTTCGAACTGATCCGCCTCACCAAGAACGCCGCCAGCAATGTCGGCGACATCCTGCTGCAGTTTCCCCTGTACGCCGGCATCCTGGGCATGATGACCGGAACCGGCCTGATCGGCATCTTCTCGGACTTCTTCGTGAATATCTCGACCGAGCACACTTTTGGGCTGTTCGCGCTGCTATCGGCGGGGGTGGTCAACTTCTTCGTGCCCTCCGGCGGCGGTCAGTTCGCCGTACAGGGCCCGATCCTTCTGGACGCCGCGGAACGTCTCGGGGTGGACCCGGCCGTCGCGATCATGGCCGTGTCCTACGGCGACCAGTGGACCAACATGATCCAGCCCTTCTGGGCGCTGCCGTTGCTGGCCATCGCCGGCCTGAAAATGCGCGACATCCTGGGCTACACGACCGTCACGTTCCTCGCCGCCGGCCTCGTGTTCACGGTCACGATGCTGCTCGTCAGCCTGTAACGCCGCGTTCCCGACCGCAGGTTAATCACACGAAACACCGGCCCTCCGCAGACTCGGAGGACCGGTGTTTCGAGATTCAGGCCATGTTCAGGCCGTGCATCCGACTAGGGAATGTAGTTGAACTCATCGGGGTTCGGGCCGGTGCGCTCGTCACGGTTAAGGGCCGTGATGGCGGCCACGTCGGCATCCGTCAGTTCAAAGCCGAACAGGTCGAGGTTCTCGTCGACGCGGGCGCGGGTGACCGACTTAGGGAACACGATGTCGCCGCGCTGGATGTGCCAGCGCAGCGTTACCTGTGCCGTGGTCTGGCCGAGGCGCCGCGCGATGGCGGAGATCACGGGGTCGCCGAGCACGTTGCCCTGCGCCAGCGGCGACCAGGCCTCGGTGGCGATGCCGTGCGCGGTGTTGAACGCGCGCAGCGGCTGCTGCGTGAGGTACGGGTGCACCTCAATCTGGTTCACTGCGGGAACGGTATCGGTTTCGTCGAACAGGCGCTGGAGGTGGGCCTCCTGAAAGTTGCTCACGCCGATGCTGGTGACGCGGCCGGAACGGTGCATCTCCTCCATGGCCTTCCAGGTTTCGACATAGTCGCCCACGGCCGGGAGAGGCCAGTGGATCAGGAAGAGGTCGAGCGTCTCAAAGCCCAGGGCATCGAGGGTGCGGTCGAACGCGGCGAGGGCATCGGCACGGGCGTGAAAGCCGTTGTTCAGCTTGCTGGTGACGTAGATGTCGGCACGGGCCAGGCCGGATTCGGCGATGGCTTCACCGACCTCTTTCTCGTTGCCGTACATCTCGGCGGTGTCGATGTGGCGGTAGCCCGCCTCAAGGGCGGCCAGGGTCGCGGCCTTGGCGTCGGCCGGGGCGATCTGGTAGGTGCCGAAGCCCAGCTGCGGAATGGTGGTGCCGTCGTTCAGGGTGGTGGTGGGAATCGTGTTCATCGGGCTGACAGTCATAGGTAACGCTCCTTAGCGTGTGGTGATGAGACGGGGTGTGACGTTAGGGGGTGACGATGATTTTTCCGCGGGCGTGCCCGCGCATGCTGAGGCGGAACGCGTCGGCGGCCTGCTCCAGGGGAAAGGTCTGGGCGATAGGAACGGTGATCGCGCGAGCGTCCACGAGGTCGGCCAGTTCCTGCAGGTCCTCGCCCGAGGCGGTCACCCACATCCAGGTACCGCCGTTCTCGTTGACGCTGGCGTCGGCAACGGATGCGTGCCGACCGTCGGCGGCCAACACGGCCAGGGTCACGTCGACCACATCGCCCACGAAATCGGCAACAACCTCGACACCGTCGGAGGCGATGTCGCGGATGCGTTCGGTCAGCCCGTCGCCGTAACTGACCGGTTCTGCGCCCAGACCGCGCACGAACTCATGGTTGACCGGTGAGGCCGTAGCGATCACGCGGGCACCCCAGGCCACGGCGATTTGGATCCCGAGGGATCCCACTCCGCCGGCGCCGCCGTGAATGAGCACGGTCTCGCCCGCCGTCACGCCGAGGCGCCGTAGCACCTGGAAGGCTGTCAGGCCCGCCAGCGGCAGTCCGGCCGCTTCTTCCCAGCTCAGGCTGGCGGGTTTCCTGGCCAGTACCCGGGCGGGCAGCGACATGAATTCAGCGAAACTGCCACCGTGCACGTAGTCGCGGCGACCGTTGGAGATGACCTCATCGCCCACGGCGATGCCGTACACATCGGGGCCGTCGGCTTCGACCACTCCGGCCACGTCCCTGCCGGGGATAGCGGGAAATTCGATGTCGAGCAGGGTGTCGAGGTACCCCGCCATGACCTTCCAGTCCACCGGGTTGACGGCCGCCGCCGTGACGCGGATCAACACCATGCCCGGCCCGGCCTTGGGCAGCGGCTGCTCGGTGAGTTCCAGAACGTCGGGGCTGCCGTATTGGGCGTATGTCATTGCTCGCATTTTGGAGAAAACCAGCATTCACCGGCACATATTCCTGAATACCCTGACAATCGCCTTCATGCCTCCTGAGCACCCACCCGTGCGAGGCCGCTCCAGACCCCTTAAGACCGCACGATGGCGATCGACCCGGTGAGCAGGCCCGGCCGGGCATCGCCCCGACGGTGCGTGGCGCCGGACAGCATCGCCACCCCGCCGAGCGCCGTCACCCCGCCAATCACCGCAGCGACGCTGGGCACCTCCCCCAGCACGGCCCAGCCAAGCAGCACCGAGAAGATCGGCACCACGAGCAGCAGCGAGCCGCCCTCAGCCACGCTGGTGCGCGCGAGGGTGGCGATCCAGAGCGCATACGCCGCAGCGGTGCTCAACACGAGAAGCACTGCGAGAGCCAGCCAGACGGATGCTGTGAACAGCCGCGGAACCACCTCGAACCGCGCCGCAGGCAGTGTCATCAGCCCGCCCACGGCGCAGCCCCAGAACGCCATCTCGGCCGCGCCGACCCGGCGCAGCAGTGGCTGCTGCACGATGAGGAACACGGCCAGCAGCAGCGCAGCGGCGACGATCAGCAGCACGTTGCCGTCGATGCCGGTTGCGGTGGCGTCGCCGATGCTGATCGTGGCCACACCGATCACGGCCACGAGCATCCCGAGGTAGCCCCGCCGGGTGGTGCGTTCCACGAGCACGAAATACCCCAGAATGAACGCGAACACCGGTGAGATGTTGAGCAGCAGGCTCGTCGTTCCGGCCGGCACCGTCGCCTGGCCGAACGTCACCAGCAGGCCGTACCCGCCGTAGCCGCACACGGCCACAGCCAGCATCCGCGGCACGTCGCCCCGGGTGAGTCGGGGCCGGCGCCGGCGCGAGACCAGGTACAGCCCCAGGAGCAGTGCCGCCACGAGATAGCGCAGCGGCACCAGATCTTGCGGGGCCAGGGCGGTCAGGGCCTCCCGGGTCGCCACGTAACCCGGTGCGCTGACCGCGACCATGAGCACGTCCGGGCGTCGCAGCCAAGCGCGCATGGCGAGTCCTCCCCCGTGACTGAACCAGCCGATGAGAGGACTGTAGCGTGACGCCGCCACGCGCGACAGTCCCCCAAACGTCGCGCGCGGCCGCACCCGTGTTCAGTCGGTCACGTTGTCGCGCCGACGGCGCCGCGACTGGTCGGCGCGGTCCCTCTCCGCCGTGGCTTCGGCGTCGACTGCGTCCTGGTCGGCGGCATGGCCGTTCTCAGCCCCCGTCGCCCGGGTAGGGGCCTGCCCGGGCGGAACGCCCGAACCCGGGCAGGGTGACCGGGCCCACACGCCAGCCACCGTCACCCTGCGGTGACGGCCCGTTCCAGACGCACCAGAACTGCCTTGCTGACCGGGGTATTGCTGCGCTCGGCAACGCTGTCCAAGGGCACCAGCACGTTCGCTTCCGGGTAGTAGGCGGCGGCGCAGCCGCGCGGGGTGGGGTACTCCACCAACCGGTAGCCGCTGAGCATCCGGTCGACACCGTCCCGAAACTCGCTGTGCACGTCGACGATGTCACCGTCGGCGAAACCCAGCTCGGCCAGGTCGTGCACGTTCACGAACACCACGTGACGGCCCTTCTTGATGCCGCGGTAGCGGTCATCGTTGCCGTAGATCGTGGTGTTGAACTGGTCGTGGCTACGCAGGGTCTGCAAGAGCAGACGCCCCGCCGGTCGCTCGAGGTGTTCTAGTACGTTCACGGTCAGCTGAGCCTTGCCGGAAGACGTTCTGAACGAACGCGAGTCCCGCGGCCCGTTCGGCAGCACGAAGCCGTCGGTCTGGCGGATGCGTTCGTTGTAGTTCTCACAGCCCGGCACCACGTGGGAGATGTGATCCCGGATGCCGTCATAATCGGCCTCCAGACCGGCCCAGTCCACGTCGACCCGGTCGCCGAGCACGGCGCGCGCCAGTCGGCAGATGATCGCCACCTCGGAGAGCAACGTTGCAGCGACCGGCGCGACCACGCCGCGGGACGCGTGCACGGCGCACACGGAGTCTTCGACGGAGACGAACTGTTCGCCGCTGAGCTGCGTGTCGACTTCGGTGCGGCCCAGGCACGGCAAGATCAGCGCCCCAGCCCCCGTCACCACGTGTGACCGGTTCAGTTTGGTCGAGACCTGCACCGACAGGTCGGTGGCGCGGGCCGCGGCCTCCACCACGGCAGTGTCCGACATGGCACCCACGAAGTTGCCACCCAGGCTCATCCAGACTTTGATCCGTCCGTCGCGCATGCCGCGTACGGCGTCGACCGAGTCGACGCCGTACTCGCGCGGCGGCTCGAAGCCGAACTCCGCTTGCACAGAGTCGAGGAACGCCTGCGGCATCTGCTCCCAGATGCCCATGGTGCGGTCTCCCTGCACGTTGCTGTGCCCGCGGATCGGTGATGCGCCGGCCCCGGGTTTGCCGATATTGCCGCGCAGCAGCAGCAGGTTGATGATCTCCTTGATCGTGGAAACAGCGTGCACGTGTTGGGTCAGGCCCATCGCCCAGGTGATGATCACCCGGTCGGAGGCCAGATACCGGGCGGCGAGTTCGTCGATCGCGCGGGTGCTCAGCCCGGTCGCGGCGCTCACGGCTGCGGCGTCGAGGCCGGCGAGGTGCTCGCGCAGAGCGTCGAGGCCCTCGCAGTGCTCGCTGAGGAAGGCGTGGTCGAGCACCGTGCCGGGGTGGGCCGCCTCGGCGTCGAGCACCCGCTTGCTCAGGGCTTGCAGCAGGGCCATGTCACCGCCGAGGCGCACCTGCAAGTACTGGTCGGCGATGTCGGTGCCGTGCCCGATGACCCCCTTCACCCGCTGCGGGTTCTTGTACCGGCGCAGGCCGGCTTCCGGCAGCGGGTTGATCGCCACGATCTGCGCGCCGTTCTGTTTGGCCTCCTCCAGCGCGGTCAGCATCCGTGGATGGTTGGTACCGGGGTTCTGTCCCATCACCATGATCAGGTCGGCGCGCCCGAAATCGTCGTAGCTGATGGTGCTCTTGCCGATGCCCACGGTTTCGGCCATCGCCCAGCCGGTGGACTCGTGGCACATGTTCGAACAATCCGGCAGGTTGTTGGTGCCGAACGCCCGCACGAACAGCTGGTACATGAAGGCGGCCTCGTTCGACGCGCGACCGCTGGTGTAGAAGGCCGCCTGGTCGGGGGAATCCAGTCCGTTCAGGGCCGTGGCGATCACCTCGAACGCGTCGGCCCAGCTGATCGGTTCGTAGTGGTCCTGACCGGCCGGCTTGTAGACCGGTTCCACCAGGCGGCCCTGCATGCCCAGCCAGTACTCGGTCTTGTCGCCAAGCTCGGTGAGCGGATGCTCCGCCCAGAAGCTCCGAGGAACCGTCACCGGAGTCGCCTCCCACGTCACGGCCTTCGCGCCGTTCTCGCAGAATTCGAAGGTCTTGCGATGGTGCGGATCGGGCCAGGCGCAGCTCATGCAGTCGAAGCCGTCTTTCTGGTTCAGAGCCAGAAGAGTCGCCGCCGTGCGGCGCACGCCCATCTGCGCCACCGCCGGCTGCAGGGAGTGCAGCACCCCCGGCACGCCCGCCGCCCACGATTTGGGCGGACCGACCTCAATCGCCTCATCGGTCAGGTCGGTCACGTCGTTCGGGGCGTCGTGGGGCCGGTCGGCGCTCATGTCATCTCCTCGGCTGCGCCCGACCCGCTCGGACGCGTCGAGTCGAGTCTGGCCGACTTTGCCCGGCAGGTCCAGACCTCCACAGCTGCCGTCCAGCTTGGACTGCCCGGCACAGCACGCACCGCACGCACGCACGCATGCATGCACCGGACCGCACACGCCGTGGCATCGGCCGTGCGCGAACAGCGCTGCGGGGGTACCCTGCCCTGTATGACCGATACCCGCGCGTCACTGGTGAGTGCTGCCTTCGTCAAACTGACCGAGGCGCTCACGGGAGATTATGACGCCCTCGCTGTTCTGCACACCCTGGTGGAACAGTCCGTGGAACTGCTCGACGCTGCCGCAGCGGGACTGCTGCTGGCCGATGCGGACGGTCAGCTGCACCTGGTCGCGTCGTCCAGCCGACAGAGCGAGCTGTTGGAACTTCTGCAGCTGAACGCCGGCATCGGTCCCTGCCTGGACGCCTACGCGTCGGGTCTGGTCGTGACGGTGCGGGATCTGCGCTCTGACACGCGCTATCGTGAATTCGGCGCGGAGGCCTTGGCTCAAGGTTTCATTTCGGTGCATGCCGTTCCGATGCGTGCCGGCGGCACGACGATCGGCGGGCTGAACCTGTTTCGCAACGAACCCGGCTTGCTCACCGAGGAGGACGCCGCGATTGCGCGGGCGCTGGCGGATGTGGCCACGGTGAGCATTCTGCAAGAACGCAGCGTGCGCCAGAGCACGGTCACCAACGAGCAGTTGCAGCGGGCGCTGACCAGTCGCATCCTCATCGAACAGGCCAAGGGCGTCATCGCCCAGGACAACACCATCACCATGGCCGAGGCCTTCCAGCGGCTACGTGCGCATGCCCGGGCGCACAACGTGACGGTGCAGACCAGCGCCGAGGGCGTCGTGAACCGCCTGCTGCGCCTCTAACTCTTCCTCCCTGCCCCTCCCCCCCCGCGCCGAGACGACACGTTTCGCCCCATTTTCCCGGCGAAAAGGGGCGAAACATGTCGTCTCGGCGCTACTGTGCGGCGGCGAGGTAGAGGCGCTGGGTGGGGCGGGTCATCGCCACGTAGAGGGCGCCCGCGCCGCGTTCCGAGGCGGCTAGGATCGCCGCCGGGTCGACCACGATCACGGCGTCGAACTCGAGCCCTTTGCTCTCGTAGGGCGTAATCAGGGCGATGTCCCGGCCGAGGCCCTGTTCGCCGCGGCCCACGGCGGAGCCGAATTCCGCGCTCAACCGATCGTGCAGTGCCCCGATGGCGGCATCCACGACGATCACCGCGAGCGTGCCGGCTTCGGGAAGGGCGCGATCTGCGCGGATCGCGGCGACGACATCCGTCACCGTCTCGACCGGCCACGCGCTGGACCGCACGGCTCGGCTCGCCGTGATCGGCAGCCCGTGGCTGCGCGCCTCGGCTTCGGCGGCGGCGGCGATCTGGCTGGGAGTGCGGTAGTTCACCGTGAGCTCCTCGAGGCGCCAGCGGTCGGCTTCGAAGGAGGAATCCAGGATCGGCTGCAGCGCGTCCTGCCAGCTGCGGGCAGCGGATGCCGAGGCCGCCTGGGCGATGTCCCCCACGATCGTGAAGCTGCGCCGCGGTCCACGGCGCAGCAGCAACCGCCACTGCATCGGCGAGAGTTCCTGGGCTTCGTCGACCACCACGTGCCCGTAGGTCCAGCTGCGGTCGTGGGCGGCGCGGTCGGCGGTGCTGACGCGTTCACCGAGCTCGGCGAAGCTGTCGGCGAGGGCCTCCGCGGTGACGAGCCCACCGACGCGCATGTTCGCGATGGCCGCTTCGGCGTTCTCGAGGTCGTGGGCGCGGGCCACCTCCGCGGCACGTTTACGGGCCTCGTTGACGGCGGTGTACTCGCCGAGGTGTTCG
>JBBQYN010000077.1:0-9406 GCA_038208655.1 Actinomycetales bacterium | reverse complement strand
TGTGGTCGCTCACAAAGCCGAGCGGCACGATGACGATGGCACGGATGCCGCGGGCCGGCAGCAGCGCGATGGCATCGTTCACGTCGGGCTCGAGCCACGGCATGCTGGGCGGGCCGCTGCGGGACTGGTATACCAGCTGCCACGGCGTGCTGCGACCGGCCATGATCGTCTGCGCCACGGCCATGTGCTGGGCCGCGTAGGCCCCGCCCTCGCCGAAGCCGCGTTCGGCCGGGCCGCTCTTGTTGGCGTCGGTCATGGGGATGGAGTGCGTGGAGAACAGCACCTCCACCTCGGTGGCCAGGTCGATGCCGGGGATGGCCTCCACGACGTCTTTCAGTCCCTGCGCGACACCGTCACGGAAGGGCTGGACGAAGCCGGGGTGGTCGAAGAACTGGCGGATCTTGTCGATGTGCACGGTGCCCTCGAGGCCGGTGTCGGTCAACGCCTGGGCGAAGTCCTCGCGGTACTGTCGGCATCCGGAGTAGGAGCTGTACGCGCTCGTGGCGATGGCCAGCAGGCGGTCCTGGCCGGCCTCGTGTGCCTCGGCGATGGTGTCCTTGAGGTACGGAGCCCAGTTGCGGTTGCCCCAGATCACCGGAACGGCGATGCCGCGGCGGTCCAGTTCGGCCTGCAGCGCGATCTGCAGCACGCGGTTCTGGTCGTTGATCGGGCTGACCCCGCCGAAGTGGCGGTAGTGGGTGGCGACCGCTTCGAGGCGTTCCTCCGGGATGCCGCGGCCGCGGGTCACATTGCGCAGGAACGGGATGACATCGTCCTGGCCTTCGGGCCCGCCGAAACCGGCCAGCAAAATAGCGTCATATGCGGTCATTACTGCAACACCTCCACGAGCTCGGCGGCCGAAATTCGACGACCGGTGAAAAAGGGCACTTCTTCGCGCACGTGGCGACGGGCCTCGGTGTCGCGCAGTCCGCGCATCAGGTCGACCAGCTCCAGCAGCTCGTCGCTTTCGATCGGCAGAATCCATTCGTAGTCACCCAGCGCGAAGGACGACACGGTGTTCGCGATGGCGCCACGGTAGGCGGAACCCTTGCGACCGTGGTCAGCGAGCATGCCGCTGCGCTCGGCCTCCGGCAACAGGTACCACTCGAAGCTGCGCACGAAGGGGTACACGGTCAGCCAGGCCTTGGGTTCCACGCCCCGCAAAAAACCGGGCACGTGGCGCTTGTTGAACTCGGCCTCGCGGTGCACGCCCATGGCGTTCCAGGTCGGCAGCAGGCTCTTCAGCAGGCGGGTACGGCGCAGCTGGCGGTTCGCCCACTGCAGGGTTTCGGCCTGGTCGGCGTGGGTCCAGATCATCACGTCGGCGTCGGCCCTGAGGCCGGAGACGTCGTAGAAGCCACGCACGGTGACGCCCTCGGCTTCGAGCAGGGCGACGATGCCGTCGAGTTCTTCCACGACGGGCGGAACATCGCGACCGTCGAGGTCGTCGGGATTGCGCGGGTCCTTGCGCAGCACGGTGAACAGGGTGAAACCCTGCGGCGAGACCTCGTCGGCCTCGATTTCAGTGGGGGTGGTGAGCGGGCTGGTGGTTACTGCCTCTCCGGCAGCCGGGTGAGTCATGTCCCTAGTCTGGCGCGTATTGGCCCCGGCACCAAAATGCCGCGGCCGCTCTCCCAGCAAGAGGTCAGTCCCGACGACCAAATCGTGACCTCCGCGGCGTCGCTGCCCCCCATGCGGGGGGTGCGACGCCTCGGCCAGTGCCGTCAGTGCCGTCGTGCGGTGACGATGACGTTCGCGCCGAACCAGACCACGGTTCCCACGACCGTCGCGGCGGTCATCGCCACACCGATCAGCGCGAAGGCGTTGTCTTCGCCGAGCTGGTGCAGCGTGCGGGCCAGTCGGCGACGGTTGATACGCACCTGCTTGGGCAGGTTGAGCTTGTACTCGATCGCGTCGAGGGTGCTGGCCAGCTGGGCGCGGGCCACGTCGGCCTCGGCCCGCAGCGCCTTCTTGCCCGACGGAGCGTCCCCGTCGGTGCGGGCGACGGCAGACCCGGTTGCGGCGCCCGATGTCGTGTCATCACTTTTCATATTCGCCCACTCCCTTGAATGCGTCGACATCGCGACGGATGCTGGCATGCACGCCCTCGGGGTCGGGTGCGGTGGCCGCTTTCACCCGGTTCAACCCCACGAGCACGAGCACCACGGCCACGATCAGCAGGGCGACCGCCACGATCAGCGCCGCCAGCCACAACGGCAGCACGAGCGCCAGAGCGATCACCGCGCCGGCAATGAACACCCCGGTGGCGAAGAACGCGAACACACCGGCCACGATGAACAGGCCGGCGCCGAGGCCGATGTTCTTGGCTTTACTGGCGAACTCGGCCTTGAAAGCATCCAGCTCGGCCCGCACGAGGGTGCTGATCTGGCCGGGTAGCTCCCCGATCAGGGCAAACAAGGGCTGCCTGCTCTTGGGGTTGAATCCAGTCACGGATTCCCCTTCCGGTTAGTCGGTACGTGGGGTGAGGTGGCTAGTTCGTGTTGGAGGTGTCGTCGCCGTCGGGGGCCAGATTCTCCGACGGGAACGTGAGGGGCGCGGTGCCGCGGCCCTTCGCTGCAGCCTTCGCGGTGGCCTTGCTCGCGGGCTTATCGGTCGACGACTTGGCCTGCGCGGTCTTGACGACCTTCTTGCCGGCGTCCAGCAGCACGGAGGGCACATCACCAACCAGGTCGAGGGCGAAATCGCGCACCTCGGTGACGCGGCGCTGCACGGGCTTGGCGTTCCAGACGCTGTTGGCCGTGGCCGCGATCTGCTCATAGCGCTTGCGGCCGGCACGGGCGCCGAGCACGTATCCCAGGAGCCCGCCGGTGATAAACAAGAATTTTCCCCGCATTGTGACTCCATTCCTCAAGGGTGATGTGTGACCACAGTAGCCGGTATCGGGTTTCGCGGGCGATAGCTTCACCCAAGAATATGAGGTAAGCGAAATACCCGGCCGGATCAGCCTTTGTCGCCGAGGCCGAGTGCCGCGCGCCGAATCTGAGCGGCCGCGGCGATCGCATCCGGTATCACCGAGGCCAGCCCGGTGCCGGCCAGCCAGGCACCGGTCACGCCCAGTCCCGGGGTCGCCGCCACGGCCTCGCGCACGCTCTCGGCGCGCTGCCGGGAGCCGATCGTGGCCGGGGATAGGGCGTCGCGCCAGTCGGTGCGGGCGAAGCCGAGCACCATGTCGGCGCTCAGCGGCACCCCGAGCAGCGTGGCGGCGTCGGCCAGGGCGAGCGCCTGCAGGTGGTCGTCGTCGAGCGAGTCGGTGGGGTTGGCCTCGTTGGCCCGGCCGAAGGACAACCGCACCACCTCACGGCCGGTCCCGGCCAGCTCGGCGACCCACGGCCATTTCGCGGTGACGTGGGTGAGCGCCTTGGCGGTCACTCCCGGCGCGTCAGCGGACACCAGCACACCGGTGCCGCGGGGGTGCCGGGCGAGGGCGTCTGTGCGCAGCACGAGCGTCGCCAGGGTCACCGCGGTCGGCCGCGGCCAGGCCAGGTCGCTGAGCTCAGCCAGTGCGGCGCTGACCGGGTGCACCAGGCGCAAGGCCTGCGCGCCCTGGGTGGCGAGGATCACGAAGCGGGCGCTCAACTGGGCCGAATCGGGCGCGGCGACGCGGCCGGGAGCGTCGTCATCGCCGGTGTGCGGCACGGCTAGCGTCACGGTCCAGGCGGCACTGTTGGTGTTGGCTTCGTGCTCGCCCGACGCCTCGGCGTCGCGGCGCAGGCCGGTCACGGCCGTGCCGGTGCGCACCGTCACGCCGAACCGGGTGAGCTCGGCATGCAGGGCGCCCACCAGTCCCGACATTCCGCCCTGCAGCCCGCCCACCGCGGAACCGGCCGGTGCACCGCTGCGCAAAAATGACACGGCGCCCGAGAGCGAGCCGGTCTTGGTGAGAGCGTTGTTGAGCCCGGGGGCCACGATGTCCACGTCGAGGTCGGCCGAAGACGCGGTGTACACGCCCGAGGCGACCGGCTCCACGAGGCGCTGCAGTACCCGGGAGCCCATCCGGCGTCGCACCAGATCGCCCAGGCTGTGCTCGCGGCCGATCGTGACGACGGGCATCAGCCGGTCGAGGTAGGCGCGCAGGGCGCCGCGCCAGCCGATCACGGCGCGCACATCATCGGCCAGGGGCGACCCGGGAATGCCGAGCACCCCGGCCTTGGGCAGCGGCACGCTGACCGCGGCCGCCCCGGTGCGCGGTTCGAGGGCGGGCAGATGCAGCCAGGCACCCACCGGGTTGGGCGCCACGATGGATTCGGTCAGGCCGAGGTCCTCGATGAACGCCGATACGGTGCCGCCGCGCACGGCGAAGCTTTCGGTCCCGCTGTCGAGGTGCAGGCCGGCGACCTCATGCCCGGCGACCGGGCCGCCGAGGGCATCCGTTGCCTCAAGCACGGTGACGCTCAGGCCGATGCGGGCGCACTCCCGGGCCGCGACCAGGCCGGCGACGCCGCCGCCGACCACGATCACATCAACGGATGCCGCGGGGCCGGAGGAGATCATTGGCCGGCGTTGTAGGTGTGCACGAGCTCGACGATGCGGGTGAGCACGTCGGGGTCGGTCTCCGGCGGCACCCCGTGGCCGAGGTTGAGCACGTGGGCGGGCGCGGACTGTCCACGCCCCAGCACATCGAGCACGTGCGCTTCCAGCACCGACCACGGCGCCGCGAGCAGTGCGGGATCCACGTTGCCCTGCACCGGTACGGCGCCGCCGAGACGGCGGTTGGCCTCGTCGAGGGGAACCCGGTAGTCCACGCCGACCGCGTCGGCGCCCACATCGTGCATTGCCTGCAGGAGCTCCCCGGTGCCGACCCCGAAGTGCACGATCGGCACGCTGCGGCGGGCAGACGGGTCGGCGGCGCTCTCGGGCGCCGGGTAGCCGAGGTCGCGCACGTGGTCAAGGGCCGCGGTTGAGGCCGGGGCCACGAACCGGGTGTAGTCCGCTAATGACAGCGATCCCGCCCAGGAGTCGAAGAGTTGGGCGGCGCTGGCGCCGGCGAGCACCTGGGCGCGCAGGAACCGGCCCGTGACGTCGGCGGTCCAGGCCATCAGGGCGGCCCAGGCGTCGGGGTCTGCGTGCATCAGGGTGCGCGCGTGAATGTGGTCCTTGGAGGGGCCACCCTCCACGAGGTACGCGGCCAGCGTGAACGGTGCGCCCGCGAAACCGACCAGCGGGGTGCTGCCCAGCTCGGCGACGGCACGCCCCACGGCCTGCGTGATCGGCGTGAGCGCGGCGTCCAGCTGGGCCGGGTCCAGAGCGATCAGCTCGGCCACATCGGCGGCGGTGCGTACGGCCTTGCCGAGCACGGGGCCGCGGCCGGGCACGATTTCCACGTCGACACCCACGAGTTTGAGGGGCACCACGATGTCGCTGAAGAAGATGCCGGCATCGGTGTTGTGCCGACGTACCGGCTGCAGCGTGATCTCACTGGCCAGTTCCGGGTCCAGGCACACGTCGAGCATGCGGGTGCCGACGCGCAGTTCACGGTATTCGGGAAGCGAACGGCCCGCCTGGCGCATGAACCAGACCGGTGTCACCGCGGGGCGAACGCCCTGGTATGCCTGGATCAGGCGGGATTCGGCGGTCAGGCCGGTGCTGAGGGGGTGCTGTGCGTCAAGGTTCACACTCAATATTCTGTCAAACATCCCGGTGTGCTGACGATTCGGCCCACATCCGGCCCCAAGTCGAGGGGAGGGTACTACAGCGCGTAGAATCATAGAGTGCTGATTTGTTTATCCGCGAGCCACAAGAACTCCACCTTCGACGTGCTGGAGAAGCTCTCTGTGGGCGCCGGAGCCTCGGCCTCTCTCATGGTCGAGGACTATCAGAAGCTTACCGGCGCGGTCATCGTCGCCACCTGCAACCGTTTCGAGGCCTACCTCGACCTTGACGAACCCTACGGCGTCTCACCGCTGCCCGCGGTGTATGCGGCCATCGACGCCGTCAGCGCCTCGACGGGTGTCGGCGCCGATACCCTGCGCGACAACCTGCAGCTCACCCATGGCAACGGCGTGGCCGAGCACCTCTTCGCCGTCACGAGCGGACTCGAATCCGTCGTCGTTGGTGAGGGCGAGATCGCCGGCCAGGTGCGCCGCGCCCTGGAACAGGCGCGCGCCGACGGCACCACCAGCCCCGAACTGGAACGGCTCTTCCAGCGCGCGTCGCAGACCTCCCGCGGCATCAAGAACCGCACCGGCATCGGCTCGGCGGGCCGCTCCATCGTGCGACTGGCCCTCGAACTGGCCGAAAGCCGGGTGCCCGACTGGGCGTCGGCCACGGTACTGCTGGTGGGCACCGGCCGTTACGCCGGAGCCTCACTCGCCGCCCTGCGCGACCGTGGCGCCGAGAACGTACGGGTGTACTCGCCGTCGGGCCGGGCGCTGGGCTTCGCAGCCTCGCACGGCATCGACGCCGTATCGGAAGCGGACTTCGCCGTCGCGGTGGCCACGGCGAGCATCGTGGTGACCTGCACCATGCGCGACGACCACGTGATCGACGCGGCCCTGATCCGGGCCGGCCGGGAGGCCGTGGGAACGAATCCGTTCGCGCCCGAGACGACGCTGGCTCTCGCGGCCACCCACCTCTGCCCCGCCGACGCCGCCCCGGAGGCGCCGCCGCAGCTCGTGATCGACCTCGGGCTGCCGCGCAACGTCGACCCCAACGTGATCGACGTGCCCGGTGTGGAACTCCTCGACCTCGAGACCATCAGCATCCACGCCCCCCTCGAAGAACTCAACGCCACCGACGAGGCCCGCCAGCTCGTGGGTCGCGCGGCCCGCAAGTTCTCCGACGTGGCTGAGGAGCAGAGCCTGGCCCCGGCCGTCGTGGCGCTGCGCACGTACATGTTCGCCCTGCGCGATGCCGAGATCGCCCGGGCCCGCAGTCGCGGGGACTCCAGCGAACAGACCGAGCAGGCGCTGCGTCACCTCACCGGCGTGCTACTGCACACTCCCATGGTTCGCTCCCGTGAACTGGCCCGCGCCGGCGAACAAGACGCCTTCCTCGGCGGCCTCAATGCGCTGTTCGGCGTGGACGTGGAACTGCCCGAGGCAACGGATGCGGCCGCCGACCAGGCCCCGTTCCGCCCGGCCGCCGCCTCCTGATCATATGAAAGCCGTCTACATCGACACGTTCGGGCGGCTTCCCGTCGTTCGTGAGGTGCCCGAACCGATTCTCAGCGCGTCGGGCGTGATCGTGCGGGTGGAGGCGACCGGGCTGTGCCGCAGCGACTGGCACGGCTGGATCGGACACGACGCCGACATCGCTCTGCCGCACGTCCCCGGCCACGAGCTGGTCGGCGTCATCGACACCATCGGCCCGCTGGTGCGCCGATTCCGTGTCGGTCAGCGCGTCACCGTGCCGTTCGTCTGCGCCTGCGGGGAATGCCCCGAGTGTGACAGCGGTAACGGCCAGGTCTGTCGCAACCAGACGCAGCCCGGCTTTACGCACTGGGGGTCCTACGCCGAACGCGTCGCGCTGCACCACGCCGACGTGAACCTCATCGCCGTTCCCGACGACCTCGACGCCGGTGCGGCCGCGCTGCTCGGCTGCCGCTTCGCGACGTCGTACCGCGGACTCGTGCATCAGGCCCGGCTGCAGGCCGGCGAGACCCTGGTCGTGGTGGGCTGCGGCGGCGTCGGGCTCTCCGCCGTGATGATCGGGCGGGCCCTCGGCGCGGAGGTGATCGCCGTGGACATCAGCGACGCGGCCCTGGCAGCCGCGTCCCGTGCGGGTGCGACGCACACCGTGAATTCCGCCGAGCGGGATGACGCAGACGTGACCGAGCACATCCGCTCTCTCACCCCCCACGGCTCGGGCGCCCAAGTGAGCCTGGAAGCGCTCGGGCGGGAGAGCACTGTGGCCCTGGCCATCAACACTCTGGCCACGCGCGGCCGGCACGTGCAAATCGGTCTGCTGGCCGCCGACCCGGTCTTCCCGCTGGGCACCGTGATCTCCCGCGAGCTGGCCGTGCTCGGCAGCCACGGCATGCCCGCCCACGACTATGCGGCGCTACTCGAGCTGGTACAGAGCGGCGCGCTGCGCCCGCAAGACCTGATCAGCCGCAGAATCACCCTCGCCGAGGCGCCGGCGGCTCTGTTAGCCATGAGCGACGCCGTTCCCGCCGCCGGCGTCACCCTGATCGAGCTCCCCCGCCGCTGACCCGCCGCTGACCGCCGTCCCCGCGTGCAGCTGACCCGGGAGAGTTACGCGCCGCGCAGCCGCACCGCGAGGTACGCCTCAAGCTCGTCGAGCGGGATGCGGTCCTGCGCCATGGTGTCGCGGTCGCGCACGGTGACCGCCTGGTCGTCGAGCGAGTCGAAGTCCACCGTGATGCAGTACGGCGTGCCGATCTCGTCCTGGCGGCGGTAGCGGCGGCCGATGGCGCCGGCGTCGTCGAAGTCCACGTTCCAGAGCTGGCGCAGGCGGCTGGCCAGGTCGCGGGCCATCGGCGAGAGCTTCTCGTTGCGCGAGAGCGGCAGGATCGCGGCCTTTACCGGCGCCAGGCGCGGGTCGAGCTTGAGCACGGTGCGCTTGTCGACGCCGCCCTTGTTGTTGGGCACTTCTTCTTCCACGTAGGCGTCTACGAGGAAGGCCATCAGCGAGCGGGTCAGGCCGGCTGCGGGTTCGATGACCCAGGGCGTCCAGCGCTCGTTCTTGGTCTGGTCGAAGTAGGACAGGTCCTTGCCGGATGCCTTCGCGTGCGTCGACAGGTCGAAGTCGCCGCGGTTGGCCACGCCTTCAAGTTCGCCGAACTCGCTGCCCTGAAACCCGAAGCGGTACTCGATGTCCACGGTGCGCTTGGAGTAGTGCGAGAGCTTCTCGGCGGGGTGTTCGTAGAGGCGCAGGTTCTCGGGGTTGATGCCGAGGTCGGTGTACCAGGCCATGCGGGTGTCGATCCAGTACTGGTGCCAGGTCTCGTCCGTGCCGGGCTCGACGAAGAATTCCATTTCCAACAGTTCGAACTCGCGGGTGCGGAAGATGAAGTTTCCGGGTGTGATCTCGTTGCGGAAGCTCTTGCCGATCTGGCCGATGCCGAACGGGGGCTTCGAGCGGGAGGCCTGCAGCACGTTGGCGAAGTTCACGAAGATGCCCTGCGCGGTTTCGGGGCGCAGGTAGTGCATGCCGGCCTCGTCGTCGACCGGGCCGAGGAACGTCTTCAGCAGGCCGGAGAAGGCGCGCGGTTCGGTCCAGGTGTGCCGGTTGCCGCAGTTCGGGCAGGCGATGTCGTCGAGTCCGTTCTCGGGAACGCGGCCCTTCTTCTCTTCGTACTCTTCCTCAAGGTGGTCGGAGCGAAAACGCTTGTGACAGCTGGTGCACTCGATCAGCGGGTCGCTGAAGACCTCAACGTGACCGGATGCCTCCCAGACCTGGCGGGGCAGGATCACGCTGGAGTCCA
>JBBQYN010000076.1:0-9447 GCA_038208655.1 Actinomycetales bacterium | reverse complement strand
GGGTGTGGGACAAGCCGGACGGCATGTTGCACGGCGTTTTCGAGCTCGACCCGGAGAACGGTAGCGTGTTCCGGGACTTCATGCGTCAGGTCGCGGGCCCCCGATTGGGTGGCCCCCGCTTCACGAGCGAGGAAGGTCGCGCCTGGGCGAAAGCCATCATGGAGGACCCGCGCCCGACGGATCGTATTCTGGCCGAGTCCCTGATCGAGGCGCTGCGTCTGGCGGCCACGGCGGACCCGATGACCATGGTTACGAGTCGTGAGCCGTCGGTCAAGATCGTGGTCGGCGTGCAGGACAAGCCTGAACCCGCCGCCCCGCGCTCGAGCCCCCACCCCAACCCCAACCCCCACCCGCGGATTCTCCCGCCGACGGGTTTGGTTCCGCTCAGCGGCTTCATCGAAGGCACCCACGAAGCCGTTCCGCTGAGCACCATCGACCGGTTGCTGTGCACCGGGGCATTTACGCAAGTCCTCACCGACAGCGGCGGCGCGATACTCGATGTCGGCCGGCAGCAACGGTTGTTCACCTCGGAGCAACGCATCGCTCTGGCGATTCGAGACGGCGGATGCATGATGCCCAACTGCAACAGACCGCCCAGCTGGACCGAGGTGCACCATATCGACGGCTTCGCCGAGGGCGGGCTGACCGACCTCGCAGACGGCATCATGTTCTGCGGGCCCGACCACCTGAGATTGCACAACGACGGCTGGAAAGTCCAGCGCAGACGCACCACAGGAGTGGACACGTATTGGTTGATCCCGCCCGAGTCGGCGGACCCGAGCCGCACGCCGATCCGGTTGCGGAGCAAGTCGCCGTTGAAGCTCGGGTCGCCGTTCCGAGTCACCCCACGCTGATCGAGCTCGTCAAGATCACCACTGACCAACGCAAGGATTTCGCGCTGGTCGTATGGCGGTCTCGGCAGGCTCGACCAACGAGCTACGCTCACTGCCCCACGCTGGTCGCATGGCGGTCTCGACGAGCTCGACCAACGAGCTATGCCCGCTGCCCGCGGTAATCGAGCGGCGAGGGCGGGGAGTTACGAACGCAACGAGAGGGAGGGGAAGCCGGGCAGCAGGTGCGGCTTGCCGGCGAGCATGGCGACCCAGACCCGGTTCACCACGTAGGACGGGCTGAGAGCGGCGGAAAGTCGTGGCGACCGAGCCTCGTCGACCAGGCTCGGCCCCACAGTAGTGACCTTCACGTGACCGTGACCCTGCTGCACGAGCTCGCGTCGCAGGGTGTCGCTCCAGGCCAGCACAGCTGCCTTCGACGCGGCATCCACACTGCGACGTAATGACGAGACCGTGCCGGCCGTAGTCGCGAAGTTCACAATGCGCGATTCCCGCTGCGTTCCGCGCAGCATCGCCGGCAGGAACTCCCGCGTGACATACATAGGCGCCAACGCGTTCACCTGTATGGTGCTGCGCGTGTCATCACCGTTGCTGTGCTCCCAGAAGAATTTGGTGCGCAGCAGACCGGCATTGTTGATGACGACATCCGGGTTTCCAATTTCGGTGCGCACCCGCTGCGCGGTTTGCGCGATTGCCCCAAGGTCGCTGACATCGAGCACATAGGGGGCCAGAACCGTGCCCGCTGCGGCCCGACGCCCCAGCACGGCGACCGTCTCGGTCAGCGCGGCGGCGTCTTTGTCCCAGAGAATGACCGCACCTGCGCCCTCAGCCACGGCCCGCTCCGCGTACAGCCGGCCCAAGCCTCCCGCAGCAGCAGTGATCAAAACGCGGGCTCCCGAAACGGTTCGACTCATGCCCCCATCATGGCAAGAGTTTCTCCAGTGTTCTATTACGCCGCGTGGCAGGGCCCCACCTCATGCGGGGAGGCCGTGGGTAACCTCAAAAGACAACGACGCCCCACAGACCAGATCGGAGCTCCCCGTGACCAACATCGCCACCCACCGCACGACAACCGGGGCCAGCTCCCCCACCGAACCGACCCTCCCGCTGCAAGCTTTCCCCGCGGCCTACGCGACCCCCGCCATCAGTGGGGTGCGCGACAACAGCATTCCCGCCGACAACACGTCATTCACCGTGCACTTCGAGGGCGTGGGCCGCGCATTCGGCGCAGGAACGGCATCCGCTGCCGCCCGCCCGGTGCTGCGCGACGTGTCGCTCACTGTGCAGCCGGGTGAAGTGCTCGCCATTCTGGGCACGAGCGGATGCGGCAAGTCGACCCTGCTGCGCATCGCCGGCGGCCTCGACTCCCCCACCACCGGCAGCATCCGCATCGACGGGTCACCCCTGGCCGGAATCGATTCCCGCTGCGCCGTCGGATTTCAGGAACCCCGCCTGCTGCCGTGGCGCACGATCAGCGACAATGTGGCTCTCGGACTACCCCGCGGCACGCGGCGTGCGGCCGGTCGCGCCCGCGTCGCCCAGCTGCTCGAGCTCGTGGGACTGACCGAATTCGCCGACCACCGCCCCCGATCAGTGTCGGGCGGCATGGCCCAGCGGGCCTCGCTGGCCCGGGCGCTGGCCCGCAACCCCGGTGTGCTGCTGCTCGACGAACCGTTCGGCGCCCTCGACGCCCTCACCCGGCTCAAGATGCAGGACCTGCTCCTGGACGTGCACGCCGCGGCACCGACCACTATTCTGCTGGTCACGCACGACGTGGACGAAGCCCTGCAACTGGCGGACCGCATCATTCTGTTGGGTGCCGATGACGACGCCGACGACCTGGCCGGCGGCCGCACCGGCGCCACGATCATGCAGGAGATCCGTGTTCCCGGTGGCCGCCCGCGGGACCGCGGCTCGGCCGAACTCGCCGAACTGCGCGGCCGCCTGCTGGCCGGTCTCGGCATCGACCGGCACGGCGCCTCCCGTGGCATCGCCGCGACGAGCACCATCCCGCACTTCCCGTACTGATTTCTTCTCCATTCCCTCGCCGCGTCCGCGGCGCCGTCACACCCTCCCGGCACCCTGCGGTGCGCCCATCCCTTGCGAAAGAACAGACATGACCATCACACGACGCCTCACCAGCACCGCTCTGATCGCCGGTGCCACCGCCGCGGCCCTGTTCCTCACCGGCTGCGTCGCCGGCGAAGACGCCCCGGCCGCCGAGTCGGCCGTCGATTCCTCGGGAGTCATTGTCACCGAGGGCGGCACGCTGAACATCGACTTCGCCACCTACAACCCGCTCTCCCTCGTGATCAAGGAGAAGGGCTGGCTCGAAGAGGCCCTCGCCGAGCAGAACATCACGGTGAACTGGATCCAGTCGGCCGGCTCCAACAAGGCCAACGAGGCCCTGCGCGCCAACGCCATCGACGTGGGCTCCACGGCCGGGTCCGCCGCGCTGCTGGCCCGCTCCAACGGTTCGCCCATCCAGGTCATCGACATCTTCTCCCAGCCCGAGTGGGCTGCGCTCGTCGCCGCCGACGGCTCGACGATCACCTCGGTCGCCGACCTGGCCGGCAAGCAGGTCGCCGCGACCCGCGGCACCGACCCGTACTTCTTCCTGCTGCAGGCCCTCGAAGCCGAAGGCCTCAGCCAGGAAGACGTCGTCGTGCAGAACCTGCAGCATGCCGACGGCTGGTCGGCCCTGCAGAGCGGATCCGTGGACGCCTGGGCGGGCCTGGACCCGATCATGGCCGGCGCCGAAGCCGCCGGCGCGGAACTGTTCTACCGCGACGTGGACTTCAACAGCTACGGCTTTCTGAACGCCACCGAAAGCTTCATCGCCGAGAAGCCCGACGTGGCCCAGACCGTCGTGGACGTCTACGAGCACGCCCGCGCCTGGTCGCTCGCCAACCTCGACGAGACCGCCCAGATTCTGGCCGACGTCGCCGGCATCGACCTCGCCGTGGCCACCACGGTGATCACCGAGCGCAGCAACCTCGACGTGGACCACGTTCCCGGTGACGCCCAGATCGCAGTGCTCGAGACTATCGGCCCGATCTTCGTCGAAATCGGCGACGTGCCCAGCGAGGACGACGTCGACGAGGCCCTCGCCACCCTGATCAACGACACCTTCGCCACCCAGGCCGACCCCACGGTCGTTCCCGAGTAGCGCCCGGCACGACCCGCGCAACCACCCCTCCGCCCCGAACACAGTCAGGATGACCCCGTGACGCAGACGCTCACCAGTCCGGCACCCGCCGACCGCGCGACGAACGCGCGCAGCGAGGCGCGGCGCCGGCTGGCGTCGCGGCGCGGGGTCCTCGTGCTCGCCGGTGCGGCGCTGCCGCTGCTGATCCTGCTGTTCTGGCAGCTCAGCATCACGTTCGGGCTGGTCAGCACCACCCAGCTGCCCTCCCCGGCGATGGTGTTCTTCGCCGCGATCGACCTGTACCAGCGCGGGCAGCTCACCCTCTACATCGCCATCTCCACGCAGCGGGTGCTGATCGGCTTCGCCATCGGCGCGTCGCTCGGCGTGGTCATCGGCGCCCTCGTGGGGCTGTCCCGCAGCGCCAACATGTTCCTCTCTCCCACCCTCGGGGCGATCCGGGCGGTGCCCTCGCTGGCCTGGGTGCCGCTGCTGCTGCTCTGGCTCGGTTTCGGGGAACAGTCCAAGATCACCCTGGTCGCCATCGGTGCGTTCTTCCCGGTGTACACGACCGTCTCGCTCGCGCTGCGCCACGTCGACAAGCAGCTGGTGGAGGCCGGCCGGGCGTTCGGGCTGGGCGGCATCCGCCTGTTCGCCTCCGTTCAGCTGCCGGCCGTGATTCCCTCCGTGATTTCCGGGCTGCGCCTGGCGCTCGCCCAGGCCTGGCTGTTCCTGGTGGCCGCCGAACTGCTCGGCGCCTCGATGGGGCTCGGCTACCTGCTCTCGGAGTCGGGGGGCAACGGCCGCATCGACCGCATCATCCTCGCGATCATTCTGCTCGCCGTGATCGGCAAGCTGACGGATGCCGCGGTGGGACTCTTCGAGAAATGGGCCAACACCAAGTGGGCGTAAGGCCCCGATCAACGCCGGCCATGCCGACAGGCAGGAACCACCCGTGAGCACCACGAACTCAAGCAACACAGGCAGCACCGACAGCACCGATCTCACCCAGCACACCATCCGCAACCTCTCCACCGAACACCGCCGGTACCCGGCCCCGGCCACCTTCGCCGCCCAGGCCAACGTCGATGCCGCCGAGTGGGAGCGCGCTGCGGCCGACCCGGTCGCGTTCTGGACAGAGCAGGCGCACCGGCTGGACTGGCACACCCCGTGGCACACCGATCACACCTGGCAGCCCGCGGTCCCGGACGATGCCGGAAACCTGAGCATTCCCGCGGCGGAATGGTTCGCCGGCGGCACCCTCAACGTGGCCGTCAACTGCGTGGACCGCCATGTCGCCGCCGGCCGCGGCGACAAGGTCGCCTTCCACTTCGAGGGCGAACCGGGCGACCGCCGCACGCTCACGTACGCCGACCTCGAGATCGAGGTGAAGAAGGCCGCCAATGCCCTCACCGCGCTCGGAATCGTGCAGGGTGACCGGGTGGTGCTGTACCTGCCGGTGATCCCCGAGACCATCATCATCACCCTGGCCATCGCCCGACTGGGCGCGATCCATTCCCTGGTCTTCGGCGGGTTCTCCGCCGAGGCGCTGCGCTTTCGGGTGGAAGACACCGGCGCGAAGCTACTCGTGACCACGGACGGCCAGTACCGACGGGGCAAGGCCGTGCCGGTGAAGGCCGCGGCCGACGAGGCCGTGGCGGGCGTCGCATCCGTCGAACACGTGCTCGTGGTGCGCCGCACCGGTGACGAGACGCCCGACATTCCCTGGACTCCCGGCCGCGACGTGTGGTGGCACGACAGCGTCGACACCGCGTCTGAGATTCACGAACCGGAATACTTCGACGCCGAGACGCCGCTGTTCATCATCTACACCTCGGGCACCACCGGCAAGCCCAAAGGGCTCGTGCACACCAGCGGCGGCTACCTCGTGCACGCGAGTTGGAGCCACTGGGCGGTCTTCGACGCCAAGGACACCGACGTGCACTGGTGCACCGCCGACCTCGCCTGGGTCACCGCGCACAGCTACGTGCACTACGGGCCGCTCAGTAACGGCACCACCTCGGTGATCTACGAGGGCACCCCGAACACGCCGCACCCGGCCCGGCACTTCGAGATCATCGAACGCTACGGGGTGACCACGTATTACACCGCGCCCACCCTGATTCGCACGTTCATGACCTGGTTTCCCGACGGGCTGCCCGCCGAGTACGACCTGTCGAGCATCCGACTGCTCGGCTCGGTCGGCGAAGCCATCAACCCGGAGGCCTGGGTGTGGTTTCGGGAGAACATCGGCGCCGGCACCGCGCCCATCGTCGACACCTGGTGGCAGTCCGAGACCGGCGCAGCGGTGATGAGCCCGCTGCCCGGTGTGAGCACCCTGAAGCCCGGGTCCGCGCTGCGGGCAATCCCGGGATTGCGCACCCTCGTGGTGGACGACGCCGGCCAGCAGGTGCCCTACGGCAGCGGCGGCTACCTCGTGATCGACGGCATGTGGCCGGGAGTGGCCCGCACGGTCTGGGGCAACCCGGAACGCTACCGCGACTCCTACTGGGCACGGTTCGCCCAGCAGGGCTACTTCTTCTCGGGCGACGGCGCCAAATACGACGATGACGGCGATATCTGGCTGCTCGGCCGGGTCGACGACGTGATCAACGTGTCGGGGCACCGGCTGTCCACCATCGAGATCGAGTCGGCGCTCGTGGCCCACCCGGCCGTCGGCGAGGCCGGAGTGGTGGGGGTCTTCGACAAGACCACCGGCGAGGGCATCGCCGCCTTCATCATTCCCGCCGTCGGGCCGGTCGGGCCCACCGGCACCGGCGTGACCAGCGGTGAAACGGATGCCTGGCTCGCCGCCCGGGACGCCCTCGCCCCGCTGCTGCGCGCCCACATCACGCACGAGATCGGCGCAATCGCCCGGCCGCGCGACGTGTTCATCGTGCCCGACCTGCCCAAGACCCGCTCGGGCAAGATCATGCGCCGGCTACTCGGCGACATCGTGGACGGCCGACCGCTCGGCGACGTCAGCTCGCTGCAGGACGAGACGGCCCCGCGGGAGATCGCCCGCATCGTGGCGGCCGCGCAGGCCTGACCGGCCGATCTGCTCCGGTGAGGAACTCCAGGTCTAGAGGAACATCACCACGAGGCCGGCGATGGCGGCCGCCGCGCCGATGCCGAGCAGAATCAGCCCGGTCACGCGCAGTGGCTTGCCGTCCAGAGCGGGGTCGTGCGTGCGGCACCGTTCCGGGCTGCGCCGCCGAAACCACACCACCACGTCTTCTCCCGGCTCCAGATGAGCGGTCTCGTGAGTGTCGGCCGGGCTTTCGTGCACGTCACCGTAGTGGTCGTACCAGCGCACCACGCTGGTGGGTAGTGCCGCGCAGATCACGGCATCCGTTTGCACCCATCGGCCGCTGATACCGCGGATCGACAGGCCGGCCAGGTACACGATGGCACCGAAAATAAGCCCGATCAGGGTGAGGATTTCGCTGATGATGCCGGCGAAGTCGAGCCCGCTCACGTGTGCCCTTCGATCGCTGCCCAGTACGGATGTCTTCAAATCGTACCGCCCGGACCGACCGGGTGAGCAGCCCTGTGCGCGACACCTTCCGACCTCGCGACCTCAGTTGGTGTGGCGCAACCGCGACACCACGGCGTCGAGGCGGTCATACCCCCTGTGCCATTCCGGCTTCCCTGCCGCTCTGCGCCATGCCGTCAGCGTCATGCTGGTACCGATCCGAGCGGATGCGGTGAAGAATGGAACGATGTCGTCTCCCGCCACACCCCGCCCCACCGATCCGATCGCCACGCTGCCGCTGACCCCGGGTTCCCCGACCGGGGTCGAACAGCCCGCGGAGTGCGTGCACTGGACTGAGTCCGGCACCGCACACTCGGCGCGGTGGCGGTCCGAGAGCGGATTCGCGGCGCCCGAACGCGTCGTCGTGGTCGACGATACGCTAACCGCCGATGCGGCCTACCGGTTGGTGCAGAAGAACACCGCGCTGCTCTGGCGCGGGGATTACCACAATTCCCGGCAACTGCTGCAGGCCCTCGGGCGGCGCCTCGACCGCGGTCGACGCGGGCGCGACGCCGACCTGACGCAGGCCTTTCGCCGACACCGTACCGAGGCCGAGCGTCGCGCCCGGCTGCTTGGCCTGCTGCTCGTGCCCCTGAACGCAGACTTCGGCATTCCGCTGCGTCGCGCCCCCGACGTGCGCGCGGCCTGCGCCGAGACCTGGGGCCCGGCCGAGGAGACTGCCGGCACCCCGGCGAGCGACACGGCGTCGGTCACACCGCTGCGAGAGCTGATCGGCATCGTCGGCGCGCACGAGTGGCGCCGCACCGGCGTGACCGTGCCCGTCCTCGGCGACCGCATCCATGCCCACTACGGCGTCTTCTCACCGGTGCGCGGCGAATATCTGGGCCTGGTCGCCGACGCACCGTTACCAGCCGTGACCACGCCGCACCCCGAGCACAGCGGCCTGGTCGCGTTCGACATCGGCACCGGAACCGGGGTGATCGCGGCTATTCTGGCCCACCGCGGGGTCGGCCAGGTGATCGGCACCGACCAGTCCCCGCGGGCCCTTGCCTGCGCCGTCGAGAACGTGGCCCGGCTCGGCTACGCCGACCGTGTCACGGTGCAGAACGCCGATCTGTTTCCCGACGGGCGCGCGCACCTCGTGGTGTGCAATCCGCCGTGGATTCCGGCCAGCGCGGTCACGGCCACCGACCACGCCGTCTACGACCCAGACAGTCGCATGCTGCGCGGCTTTCTGCAGGGGTTGGCGGAGCATCTGCTGCCCGGCGGCGAGGGCTGGCTGATCATCTCCGACATCGCTGAGCGGCTCGGCCTGCGGTCTCGGGGAACCCTGCTCGACCTCATCGACGACGCCGGGCTCACGGTGGTCACCCGACACGACACCCGGCCCACGCACGCCCGGGCGACGAACACCGACGACCCGCTGTTCGCGGCCCGGTCCGCCGAGATCACCTCACTCTGGGTGCTGCGGGCCGCCTGAGTCGGTCCCAGCGCCGGCTCGAACCGTCGGGTCAGCGCAGCGACACCAGAATGCCGCGATGGTCGCTGCCATTGGAGGGCAACACCACGCTGGACACCGGCGCGAACCCGCGCACCAGCAGGTGGTCAAGCCGTGCGACCGGGAAGGCGCTCGGCCAGGTGAACCCCAGCCCGAACGAGCTCGTGCCGACATCGGTGACGTGGGCGGTGAGACGCCTGAAGGCGCGGTCAGTAGTGGCGCTGTTGAAATCGCCCACCACCACGATTTTCGACGTCACGTCACGGCTCAGGCTGTCGCCGAGTTCGGCGAGCATCAGGTCACGGTTGGATTCCTGGCCCGGCCGGATGGAGTCCAGGTGCACGGCGTAGACGCGGGTGCTGCCGGCATCCGTGTCGATATCGGCCCAGAGCGCCCGGTTCCAGCCGAGCCCGAGGTCGAGTGTCGCGGAATCCACAATCGGCAGGCTGCTCCAGAG
>JBBQYN010000075.1:0-9512 GCA_038208655.1 Actinomycetales bacterium | reverse complement strand
GTACCTGTTTAGCTGACACCAAGTGTCATGTCAACCGAAACTGAGTATCAGCGGCTGTGAAGGTGCTGTTCAATCGCGCGGGCGATGCTGGTCGGAGACGCGGACGACGCAAACACCGCCACCACGACCTCCGGCTCGGTTGTGGCGCTGCTCGCGGTGGCCGTCAGTGCGGTGTCGGTCGACGCGGTCGGGGCCAGGAGGCGACGAATCTCGCCAAGTCCAGCGGCCAGGGCCTCGGTGCCGAACGGCGCGTCAGACCGAATCAGGCGGCGCAGTTCGTAGTTGTGGGTGGCCGTGACGGCGGCGGCGAAGCGGATGGCGACGAGGGCGCCCTCGGCCGGTTGCGCACGACGCAGGTAGGCCGCGAAGACCTTCTCGTACCGGGAGACCATGACCGTCTCCCGGTCGCGAAGAATCTCGTTGTCACGCAGCACGGCGTCACGCAGCCGGACGATGGCGAGGCGATCGTGGAAACGTTCGAAGACCATGATGGCGGCGGCGCAGACCGCGGCCCACGGGTCGGGGTGAGAGGACTGGAAGAATTCAGAGATGTGCGCCAGCAGCTCGTCGTGGTCGGCGAAGATCACGTCGTCTTTGGAATGGAACTGTCGAAAGAACGTGCTGCGGGACAGCCCGGCCGCTTCGGCAATCTCGGTGGCGCTGGTGGCCTCGTACCCGCGCTCGTGGAACAGGCGCACCGCGATGTCTCCCACGTCGATGCGGGACTCGGGGGCGACCGGGCGCGCCGTGGTGACGCTGCGCGGCGCGGCACTCGGCGAGGCGGCGGTCGTGGCGGGGCGGGAGAGCTCAGTCATGGTCTGGTGAAACTAACACGAAAAGCGGCGCCGCCGGGTCAGGTGGTGTCGGCGCTCGCGCCCACCAAGGGCACTCCCGGGCCCAGCGCCACGATCAGCTGCGGGTCGTACACCTCGCTGTGTCTGACCAGTTCCCGGCCGGACACGGCCAGCGCCGCCGTGACCGTGCAGGTTCCGGTGGTCAGTTCGACCAGCGCGCCACCCCGCACCACACCGGCCAATGCGGCCACCCGCACGGTCACCGTGACCGTGAGCGTCACCGTTCCCAGCAACTTGTCACCGGTGAAGACGTCGATCGACGGATGCTGCACCAGGGTGAAGTCCCGACCGGAAAGTTCCACGACGACGCGCTCCGTGGTGCCGCGGGTGCGTTCGCCGGCGTCGATCAGGGCACGGTAATGGCGCCATCCGGTCACCAGGAGTGCGCCCACGTCCATGTTCAGAAAGTCCTGGGTGAGACGCGCCAGGGTGGTGTTGAGAGCGGTCGCCACCGGGAGAGAAGCCACCAGACCGGGAAGCTCCACAGTCTGGCCGAGTCGGTCGACCAGGTCGACACCCGACGCATCGAAGAGGGACCGCACCGAGACGGGTCGCGGCGGCGCGGCGGGCATGGTGGGGGTGGTGGGGGTGGTCATTGGTCGGGTTCCTTTCGGGGGGCGACGGTCCACGCCGCCGGGTGCGGCACGAGCCTGAGGTTGGGAAACGGCCGGCGAGTGGAGGGTTCCGCGTGAACGGGGAACGCGGGATCCGGCCGACTGGTCGCGCTGAGCCGTGTGACCGGCTGCCCAGCCCGAGCCCCGGCCCGGGAGCGCACCAGCCCGACCGTGGCCACGACGATCAACACCAGTAGTACCCCGGCCACGGCGAGCAGCGGCAGGAACAGCCCGCTCAGAAGGCTCGCGACCGGGGCGATACTCGGCGTGTCGGCCGACGTCGGCGTGGCGCTGTCCGGCGGCGCGGTCGTGGAGGTGCTCGGGGTCACCGTTGTTCCGCCCGCGGGGGTGTCGGTCGCAGTCACCGGGGGGAGCACCACGAAGGTGGCGTTGGCCCCGAAGCTGTCCGGGTCCTCACATGCCTGACAGGCAGAGATCGTGATGTCGCCGGGTGGGCTGGCCGGAATGGTCACGGCGGTGTCGAAGGAGGCCGGGCCCGCCGCGAGGAATGTGGCCGAGGTCGGGGTGACCTGGCCGACCAACACTGCCGACTCAGACCCCGCCGGGGTGGTGCTCAGCGTGATCGGGGCGTTGGCAACCCAGCCGCGCCCGCTCACGATGATGACGTCACCCTCGTGGCCGGAGCCCGGGTCGACGGCCAGCGTGGGCCCGAACTGTTCGCTTGGTTGAGGCTTCAGCTGCGGTTGCGCTTGGACCCCGGTCAGCCCCAGCACGCTGACGAGAACGGCCGCGGTCCCGAGCAGGGTACGCGCTCCGTGGCGGAATCCGGTGCGAACCATGGCTGGCCCCGCAGACAACTCTCAAAGCGTCAAACTGACTGAGTAGACAGCGTCGTCCCGACGGCGCACGGTGTCAAGTGCACCGGGCGGGTCAGCTGAGCCCGCCCATCCGTTCGAGAACGCGACGCAGAATTTGCGCGTCGGGGGTTTCAGCAACGTGGTGGTTGTCGTAGATATCGGCGAGCCAGCGGAGCACTTCGTCTTCCGCCATGCCCACGGCCTGCCAGTCGGTGCCGGGCGTCGCCCGGGTCTGCGGCTCACCGGAGAGCGGATCAACCCAGGCTGTGGCGATCTGACGGTCGGGGTCGGGATTCTCGTCGTCCGGGGTCCAGAGCAGGGCGATGGGATGGTTGTCGCCGTCTATGTGGTCCTGCAACACGTTGCCCGCGCCCAGCCAGGGCAGCGTCATGAGCTCACCGGTGATGGCGACCTCGATCAGTTCCAGCGGTACCGGCTCGGTTTCGGGAACGAACAGGGTGAGACCGTGTTCGAACCACTCGGCCGCATCGGCCACGGTGTCGAGCAGGTCGTCGAGTTCGTGCACTTCCCGGGTGAGCGTGACGGCCCACTTGAGCAGTTGTTCGGTCTGGTCCTGCGGCCAGGGACTCGTGCCTTCGTCGTCGGTGCCGTGGAAGTGAAAGGCGATGCCCGTGGCGGAGTACTGCAGGTGCAGCTGACCGTCGTCATAGTCGACCGACACGTTGAGGTCGTCGGTGTCTTCGTCGTCGTAGTCCGCGTACAGGTCGGGGTGCGCGAGGTTCTCGGGCAGCGTGATCGTGGCGGCCAGTCGCGGGCCGAGGTCGAAGACCGCGCGGAACTGAACCGTGGGCAGCCGCAGGGATTCATCGGCCATGGTGGTTCCCCCATTCGGGCCCGGTGACGGGGCTCTGGCAGGGTGCTGAAATCTCTTGCATGCCGTCAGTTTATCCGTGCCCGGGGTAACCCGAATGCGCCGACGGCGCACGCCGTCACCCCGTGGGCTGACGAAAGCACACTCGCTAGCCAGCGGCCTGCGCGAGGAGCGCCAGCAGACGCTCCTGGTCGGCGGCGGACAGCTTCGTGACGGCATAGGACGTCGGCCAGAAATCGCCCTCGTCGAGCTGCGCATCGGGCTGGAACCCGATCGTGGCGTAGCGCACCTTGAACTTGGCGGCGCTTTGGAAGAACACCACGACGTTGCCGGCGGCGTTGGCGTAGGCCGCGGCCGCGCGCATCGCGGCTTTCTCCTCTTTGCTGAAGGTGGTGCTCATGCTGTTCCTACCTGTGGTTGTTTCGCTGCTGCTTGCGGCACTGACCTAGGCTGGGTGAATGGCTGACATCAACTTCTATTTCGATCCAGTGTGCCCCTTCGCTTGGATGACCAGCAAGTGGGTTCGGCAGGTTCAGGCGCAACGCGACTACACCGTGGATTGGCGGTTCATCTCCTTGCGATTAATCAATGCACACGTGGACTACGACGCCCACTTCCCTCCGGAGTATGAAGCGGGTCATACCGCCGGACTTCGCCTGCTTCGGGTCGCCGCCCGAGCGAGAGCGGAACACGGCCGCGAAGCCATGGCGCCGCTGTACGCCGCCTTCGGGGCCCAGATCTTCGATAGCGCCCCCGACCCGGACGACCAACGGACCGACGGCGACACGCGTGAGCTCCGCGGGACGCGTGCGTTCATCGAGCCGATTCTCGCCGAGGCAGGCCTGCCTCTTGAACTGGCAGACGCTCTCGACGACGAATCCTGGGACCAGGAAATTCTCCAAGAAACAAACGAGGCGCTCGCCCTGACGGGCAAAGACGTCGGGACCCCTATCATCCACTTCGAGCCACCGACCGGTGTGGCCTTCTTCGGGCCGGTGATCAGCCGATTGCCGCACGATGACGCAGCACTTGAGTTGTGGGACCACGTCGTCGGGCTTTCCCGCTTCTCGGGATTTGCTGAGCTCAAACGGAGTCTGCGGGAGCAACCGCAGCTGGCCGCCTTCGGCATCGACGACGCGACCGTCGGAAGGCAAGAGGACTGGCACGGCGGAAGTCGGCGGCAGAAGAAATGACCGCTCTTGCGAATCACCACTCTTATGAGGGTGAGCCCAGGAGCGAATCACGCGAGCTCCGCCATCAGGAGTCCGTCACCGTCGGGGCGTCGGCCGCGTATCTGTACGATCTTCTGTCGGACATCACTCGCACGGGCGAGTGGAGCCCCGTCTGTACGTCCTGCTGGTGGGACGACGAAGCCCAAGCCGGTCGGGTCGGGGCCTGGTTCACCGGGCGCAACGAGCTCCCCCACCGGACCTGGGAAACCCGTTCTGAGGTCGTGGCAGCAGAGCCCGGCCGTGAATTCGCCTGGGTGGTGGGCGGCAGCTTCGTGCGCTGGGGCTTCCGCTTCGCGACCGCGGAGGGCGGGACAACGCTCACCGAGTCCTGGGAGTTTCTGCCCGACGGGATAGCCATGTTCGAGGATAAGTTCGGCGACGACGCCCAGGCTCAGATCACCGACCGCACCCAGCAGGCTTTCGACGGCATTCCGAAAACGCTCGCCGCGATCAAGCGCATCGCCGAGGGACGCTAAGGGCGATTCGGCGACGTCGTCCTGCCGCTCACGGCCCGCTGCGGGGACTGGTCAGATTACGCACGGCGGTCAGTCGCCCTCCATGGGGATTGCCGCGAACGCACGCGTGACCAGCCGCGGCGTGACCATGCGGTGCCGAGGGGTCACGGACTCCGGTGCACCGTTGACGTGTCCGGCAAATTCGCCGGTCAACAGCTCGAGCACGCCCTCCGCGACCTCGTGAACGGACTGGTCCACGCTGGACAGCCCGATCGCCGCAGCAACGGGAGTGTTGTCGTACCCCGTCACGGGCACCCGGCCGGGGTTGGCGATCATCGCGCCCAGGGCCAGTGAATCACTCGCGCAGAGCACTGCATCCAGCCGTCCCGCGGCGCGCTGAAGCTGCTTCATCGCGGCGGTCCCTTCGGCGACACCGTCGACGGTGACCACCTCGAGGGCGGCCAGGTCGGCCTCGGTCACGTCACCGCGCTCTCGCATCGCCTCACGCCAGCCGCGTCGGCGGTCCTCGCCAGTGTCCGAGGACCGGGGCCAGCCGATGTATCCGATCCGTCGCGCCCCGGCGTCTTGTGCCGCCCGGGTGGCTTCGTGCAACCCGGCAGCGCCGTCCACGTCCACCCAGAGGTGTTGCGGGTCGTTCACGTCATTCTCTCCCCAGGGCCGCCCGAAGGTCACGAACGCGATCCCGTTGTCGATCAGCCACTGGGTGCGGGGGTCTCCCGCGAAGGTCGAGGTGAGCACAAACCCGTCCACGTCGGCGCCGTCGTTCAGGCGCTGTAACTGGGTGATTTCGTCTTCGGGGCCGGTGGCGGTGAACAGCAGCACCCGTAGCCCCTGTTTGTCGGCCTGCTCGGTCAGGGCGTGCAGAAACCGGTCCAGCACCGACCCCGAGATGCCGTCGATCATGGGGTCCAAACGGATGCCAATGGTGGAACTGCGCCGGGTGCGCAGACGCCGCGCCGAGGCGTGCGGCCGGTAGCCCAACTCGGCGATCGCCGACTCCACGCGCTCGCGGGTGCCAGCACGCACGATTCCGGGCGAGTTCATCACGTTCGAGACGGTCTGACGGGACACGCCCGCCGCCAGGGCGACATCGGTCACCGTCGGCATCGAAGCCATAGTCACACTCTCCGCGAACCTCATAATGTATCGATCCAGTACCGAATATCCACAGAGTACCGCGTTTATGCCCGTGAAAACCCCGATCAATTTGATCGATCCAAAAAATATTTGATCGATCAAATAAATTCGGCTACTGTGGCCAACACAGACGAATCGCGCACCGTAGCGCGACAGAAGGAGCATCCCGATGCAACGACGCAACTCCCGCTGGCTGATCGGCGCAGGCTTGACCGTGGTCGGCGCCCTCTCGCTCAGCGCATGTGGTTCCGGATCCGGTTTCAGCAGCGACTCCGCCAACACCGGCGGCGAACTCACCAGCGATTCCACCCAGGGACTCTCCGTACTGATCGGCTCGAGCGGTGACGCCGAAACCGCGGCCGTCAACGCCGCCGTGGCCGCCTGGTCCGAGACGTCCGGCGCCGAGGCCGAGGTCAGCGTAGCCAGCGACCTCAACCAGCAACTCGCCCAGGGATTCGCCGCCCAGCGGCCCGCCGATGTGTTCTACCTGTCCACGGATGCCCTCGCCGGCTACGCATCCAACGGCTCGCTGCTCGCCTACGGCGACGAACTGGCCAACAAAGACGACTTCTACCCCAGCCTGATCAACGCGTTCACCTACGACGGTGAGTTCTACTGCGCCCCGAAAGACTTCTCCACGCTGCAGCTGCTCATCAACACCGACCTGTGGGCCGAGGCCGGGTTGACGGATGCCGACATCCCCACCACCTGGGAGGAGCTCGCGAGCGTGAGCACCGCGCTGACCACCGACACCCGGGTAGGACTGGCGGTCGGCGGTGAATACGCCCGGCTGGGCGCATTCATGGCACAGGCTGGCGGCAGCCTGATGAACGAGGAGAACACCGAAGCCACCGCGAACAGCCCGGAGAACCTCGCGGGACTCGAATACGCGCAGACCCTGCTGAACGACGGCGTGATGAGCTACGCCGCCGAGATCGGCGCCGGCTGGGGCGGAGAGGCGTTCGGCAAAGAGCTGTCCGCCATGACGATCGAGGGCAACTGGATCACCGGCGCCATGACCAATGACTTCCCCGACGTCAACTACACCGTCGCCGAATTGCCGGCCGGACCGGAAGGCAAGGGCACTCTGCAGTTCACCAACTGCTGGGGCATCGCCGCCGACAGCCCCAACCAAGCCGCCGCCCTCGACCTGGTCGAACAGCTCACCAGCACCGACGCCCAGCTGACCTTCTCGGCGGAATTCGGTCCGATGCCGTCCATCATCTCCGCCGCCGATGACTGGAGAAGCGCCAACCCCGCGCTGGTGGCCTTTCTGGACGGTGCCGAGTACGCCAGGGATGTTCCCGTCATTCAGGGTGCCGCAGATGTCGTGAGCGATCTGAACGCGCAGCTGGAGTCCCTCAAGACCGGCGACGCTCAACAGATCCTGGACTCCACACAGCAGAACCTCGACGCGCTGTTGCCGTAGCCGACATGTCGACGCCCGTACGCACACAACGCCGCTCCGGCATTCGAGGCGGTGAGTCCGCCTCGGGGTGGCTGTTCACCGCCCCGATGATCATCCTTTTGGGAATGTTCCTGGTCATCCCGGTGCTGATGGCCCTCTGGGTTAGCTTCTCCGACTGGAACGGCCGGGGCAGCCCCTTTTCCGGTTCCGTGGCGTTCGTCGGCCTCGACAACTACACCGCCCTGGTCGGCGGCGGTGGCCTTGCCGAACAGGACTTCGGCACGGCGCTACGCAACAACGCCTGGTATGTGCTGCTCGTGGTCCCCATCCAGACCATGCTGTCGCTGTTCCTGGCCGTTCTCGTGAACCGGCAGATTCTGCGCGGCCGCGGATTCTTCCGCACCGCGTTCTACTTCCCGTCGGTCACCAGTTCCGTGGCAATCACGGTGCTGTGGCTGTTTCTGTTCAGCGCCAGCGGAGCCGTCAACAAACTGCTTTCCTTCATCGGGGTGAACGGACCGAACTGGTTCAATGATCCCAGTGGCGTGCTCCACAACATCCTCGCGGCGTTCGGAATCAGCACGGGCCCGGCCGCTCTGACCGGCTCCTCCTTCCTCGGCATCTCGTGGTGGGAATGGCTGGCCGGGCCATCCGTTGCCATGAGCGCCTTCATTCTGATGGCGGTGTTCACCACCAGCGGCACGTTCATGCTGCTGTTCATCGCCGCGCTGCAGAACCTGAGCGGTGACGTCGTGGAGGCAGCCATCATGGACGGCGCCAACGGGTGGCAGCGTTTCTGGCGCGTCACGCTCCCCCAGCTGCGGCCGACCCTGTTCACCGTGCTCACCCTGGGCCTGATCGGTGCCTGGCAGGTGTTCGACCAGATCTACACCGGCACCCAGGGCGGGCCCGGCAAGACCACGCTCACCCCCGCGTACCTCTCGTACCAGGCCGCGTTCACCAACCAGGCCTGGGGCCAGGGTGCCGCTATCGCGTTCATCCTGTTCGTGATCATTGTGTTCTTCACCGTGTTCCAGCGCTGGCTGCTCGCCGAACGCGCGGTCTCCGCCCGGCGCATGCGCCCGTACCTGCCGACCTCCGGAGGCCACACGTGATCACTCTGATGCGCACGCGCCTGCGCCCTCTCAGTGCGTCGCAACGGCTGCGCACCCTGAGCCGACCCCCGCTGCCCACCAGCGCCATCGCCGGCCGGTCGCTGCTGTACGCAGTGCTGATCGTGCTTGCTCTGATCTATATCTCCCCGTTTTTGGTGCAGGTCGCCACGTCTTTCAAAACGGATGTCGAAGCCGCCACGAGTCCGATCTCCCTGATCCCGCAAACCTGGTCGACAGCGGCCTTCGAGAGACTGTTCCTCAACTCCGATTTCCCGGTCTGGTTCCAGAACTCCGCCATCGTCACGGTGTTCGTGACGCTGGGCCGGGTGTTCTTCAATTCCCTGGCCGGTTACGCCCTCGCGCGGCTGCATTTCAGGGGACGCAGCGTGATCTTCGCGCTGCTCATCGCTGTGATGAGCGTGCCCGGCGTGGTGCTGCTGATCCCTAAGTTCCTGGTGATCAACCAGCTCGGCATCTACGACACCTACGTGGCCATGATCGTGCCGCTGCTCACCGACGCCGCGGGCGTGTTCATCATGAAGAACTTCTTCGAGTCGATCCCGGCAAGCGTCGAGGAGCAGGCGCGCATCGACGGCGCCGGCAACTTTCGGGTGTTCTGGTCAATCGTGCTGCCGATGGCCCGCCCGGCCCTGATCACCATCATCATCCTGTCGTTTCAGGGCTCCTGGAATGAACTGTCGCACTTCATCGTGGCGACCCAATCGCCCGAGCTGACCACCCTCACCAAGGGTGTCGCCTCGCTCGCCTCCGGACAACTGAGCCAGGGCACCCAGTACCCGCTCAAACTCGCCGCGGCGGCGATCATGACCATCCCGGTCGCCGTGATGTTCTTCATCTTCCAGAAACGCATCATGAACTCCACCGATGGCGCCGTCAAGGAGTAGTTCGCGTCGCCGTCTGCTCTCGTCCTCCCTGTCTTATCCCGCAGATCCCTTTCCTCACACCTGGAGTCGTACCTCACCTATGTTCTCTCACCCCGTTCAGCCCCTGCTTCATGATTCCACC
>JBBQYN010000074.1:0-9579 GCA_038208655.1 Actinomycetales bacterium | reverse complement strand
GGTCGGCGCCCCCGTCAGATTCGCGACCTCGCGGAGCGCCCGCACATGGTCCCAGTGCGAGTGCGTGGTGATGATGAGGGCCAGCGTGGCGGGGGCAACCGTGTCCTGCTGCGCTTCCTGGAGTAGGGCGAGGATGGCGGGTGCCTCGTCGGCGGCATCGATCACAACCTGCGCGCCGCTGGACTTGGAGGTGAGCAGGTAGACGTTGTTGCTCATCTCCGAGACAGAAATGCTTCGAACGGTGAGTGCGCTGAGATCATGCATGGACCTGCTCCTACTTCCAGTTGCTTGTCTAGTCGACCGTCATCTCGCCCATTTGGCCCCAACCGTCGGCCGCAATAAGCTCACTGATGATTTCGGGGGTCTTGACGAGGGCCTGGGGCATGACCTTCATGGCCTCGGCGAAGTGAGCGCTCTTCACATGGGGTCCGGCAGCGTCATCCTTAAACGCTTCGACCAGCACAAACTGCTGAGGGTCGTCGACGCTGCGCGACCAGTCGAACCACAGGTTGCCGGGTTCCTGGCGGGTGGCCTCGGTGAAGTCGCGGGTGAGCTCGATCCAGCGATCGGTCCATTCGGCCTTGACGGTGAACTTGACGACGATGAAAATCATGGGATGGTGCCTTTCCTCGGTCACGGCGGGTGACAGGAGCGCGTCCTGACACCGTGCGGTCCTGTGTAGTTTACGTGAGGGCAACTGCGGGGAAGATGAGTGCTGGGACCCCTAGAATTTCCCCGTGATCATCGACCTTGAGGGCCAGACCGCGGAAGCTGTCGTCGAGCAGTACCTGTCGCATGTGGTGAGTGACGAGATTCGGGCCAGTCCCGGCATCCGTGGTGGTCAAACTGCGGCGGATGCTGCGTTGCAGGCCTTCGACGTGACCCGGTACGCCGCGACCCGCAGCCAGGTCTTGCCGGAATCCGATCGCGGGGCGTCCCGTTTGTCACCGTACATCCGTCACGGACTGCTGCCCCTGGGCGATGTCTGGACGGCGGCCGTCGGGCCCGCCGCTGATGTCGCCAAATTTCGCGACGAACTGCTCTGGCAGGAGTATGCCCGGCATCTTTATGCCCGCGTGGGCATGAGTCTGCATCGCAACCTGCGGTTTGACGTTGCCTGGGCGGGGGAGTTCGAGCCGAGGGCGTGGCCACGCGAGATGCACTGCGTGGACTGGGCCGTGTCGAGTCTGGAGGCAGACGGTTGGCTGGTGAACCAGACCCGGATGTGGCTGGCCTCGCAGTATGCGGTGCGGTCCGGTGCCGGGTGGGTGGCGGGGCAGGAATTCTTCCACCGGCACCTTCTCGACGGTTCGCGGGCAGCGAACCTGCTCGGGTGGCAGTGGACGGTCGGCGCCGGAACCGGCAAACCGTACGGATTCGCGCGCTGGCAGGTTCAGAAACGCGCGCCAGAACTGTGCGCGGCCTGCCCCCTCAACAGTGCGTGCCCGATTGAGAATTTTCCGTCGGATTCTGATCCCCGCCCGGTCTCCGACCCCAGCCCGCTCCTGGACCGGGACACCGACCTAGCGGGCACGCGCGGTCCGGCCACGGTCCGTGAGCGCACGACACCCCGGGCGGTGGTGCTCACCGTCGAGTCGCTGGGTGATGCCGACCCCGCGCTCGCCGCACACCCGCAGCTTCCGGTCGTCTTCGTCTTCGACGAACCAGCCTTGAAAAAACTGCAGCTGTCCAGTAAGAGACTGATCTTCTTCGTTCAAACACTGCAGGACCTGGCCACGCGGCGTGAGGTGATCGTGCACCTCGGCGACCCCGCACAGATCACCTCGGCACTGGATGCCGCGATCACGTGGGCACCGGTTCCGAGCTTCGCGAAATATGCCGCCACTGCCGCGGAGCTGCATCCCTGGCCGTGGCTTGCCCAGCCGCATGACGGTTCGGTCAAAAGTTTCTCGGCCTGGCGCAGGAACCTCGTCGTGCCGATTTAGCCACGCTGTCTTCCCCGGTCGAGGACCAGTGAATTGAGGGAAATACGATATTCCTGATAACTTCATGAGTATCTGACTGACATGACGCGGCCATTACGGCGCACGTAGGTTGGTCCAATCGCACGACCGGACAGAGCTGTCCACGGTGGCTCACCGCCCACGGACGCTCCAGAAAGAGGGGGAGAACTTCGTGGGTTCCCTGATTCTCATGCTCATCGGCCTTTCCGTGATGGCGGCGGGGTACTTCGTGTATTCCAAGTACCTGTCACGCAAAGTCTTCAAGCTCAACGACGCTTTTGTAACTCCGGCTCACGAGTTCAAGGACGGCGTGGACTACGTGCCCACCAACAAATTCATCCTGTGGGGTCACCACTTCACCTCCGTCGCCGGCGCCGCCCCCATCGTCGGTCCCGCGATTGCCGTGATCTGGGGCTGGCTTCCCGCCCTGCTCTGGGTAACCCTCGGCACCGTCTTCTTCGCCGGAATGCACGACCTCGGCACCCTGTGGGCGTCCACCCGCAACAAGGGCCGCTCCATCGGATCCCTCTCCGGCCGGTACATCGGCAAACGCGGTGCCAACCTGTTCCTGGTCGTGATCTTCCTCGTTCTGCTCATGGTTATCGCCGCTTTCGCCGTGGTCATCAAGAACCTGCTGATCAGCACCCCCGGTGCGGTCATCCCCGTGTGGGGCGCGATCATCGTCGCCCTGCTCGTGGGTGTGGCCGTGTACCGACTGCGCTGGCACCTGCTGCCCGTCACCGTCGTCGGCGTCGTCGCGCTGTACGCGCTGATCCTGGTCGGCGACTCGATGCCCGTGGTTTTGCCCGAGTCCACGCTGGGTATGTCTCCGGCCACATTCTGGATCGTCGCCCTCTTCGTCTACGGCGCGATCGCTTCCCTGCTGCCGGTCTGGGTGCTCCTGCAGCCGCGTGACTACATCAACGGCGTGCAGCTGTTCGTCGGCCTGATCCTTCTGTTCGGATCGGTGCTTCTCGGTGCGCTGTTCTCCGCAACCCCGCCCAACATCGTCGCCCCGGCCATCAACATGAACGTTCCCGAGGGAACGCCGGGCATGATTCCGCTGTTGTTCGTGACCATCGCGTGTGGCGCGATCTCCGGCTTCCACGGCATGGTGGCTTCGGGCACCACATCGAAGCAACTTGATAAAGAAACGGATGCCCGTTTCGTCGGCTACTTCGGAGCCGTCGGCGAAGGCCTGCTCTCCCTAGGAACGATCCTCGCCGTCATCGGTGGCTTCCGGTCCGTGGCCGAGTGGAACGAAATCTACAGCTCCTTCGGGTCAGCCGGAGTCAACGCCTTCGTGCAGGGCGGCGCGACACTGATGCAAAACGGTATCGGCCTACCCGCGTCGTTGAGCGCCACGCTGCTCGCCACCATGGCCGTACTCTTCGCTGCCACCACCATGGACACCGGCATGCGCCTGCTGCGTTTCGTGGTGCAGGAAGCCGGCGATGTTTTCAAGGTCAAGATCGGCAAGTACTCGGCAACCCTGATCGTGGTTTTGTTCGGACTGGGCCTCACGTTCTCGCAAGGCCTCGGCGGTGAGGGCGGGCTGCGCATCTGGCCGCTGTTCGGCACCACCAACCAACTGTTGGCGTCGCTGAGCCTGTCGATCATCGTGGTCATTCTCATGCGCAAGGGCCGCAATCCCATCGCGGCGCTGATCCCGCTGGTGATCATTTTCACCATGGCACTGTGGGCGGCCATCGTGCAGCTGTTCAGCTTCGCCAACCCGAACGACCCGGACTGGATGCTCTTCGCGCTCGACGTGATCATCATCGTGGCCAGCGTCTGGGTGGCCGTCGAAGCGGTGATGGCCATGCGCCGGGCCCGCAACATGCCTCCCGAACTCGACGACGCCGACGCGGAATTCGCCCGCAGCAGCGTGTCGTCGAGCTAAGTGTCAGCAGGTTCCACGGACCAGCGCCGGGAGAATACTCCTCGGCGCTGGTCAGCGTTCTGGGCGGGCATGCAGGAGTTCTATGTGGGCCCGTACCGCCAAATGTTCAAGCGTGAACAGCAGTCCGAAGAGGACCTGTTCATGATTGCCGTTCTGGGGGAGGCTCTCGGTGTGCCCGACCCGGCCGCGTATTACACCGCCGAGCTCATGCCCGCGCTCTGGGAAGATTTCCACGCCTGGCACCAACGCATCGGCATTCCCCGCTCACCATTGGACCACATCGGATGCTGTTGACCCTGGCCGGCGAACGCCGCGTGCTCTTCGTCGGAGGCAAAGGCGGCGTCGGCAAGACCTCCGTCGCATCCGCTCTGGCCCTGGCTCGTGCCTGCGCCGGCGGTCGGGTGCTGCTCGTCTCCACGGATCCGGCCCACAACCTTGGTCATATCTGGGACACAACCCTGTCGGATGCTGCCACCCGGGTGTTCACCGCACCCACCGGCTACGTCGACGCCGTGGAAATTGACCCGCAGGCCAACATCGAGCGACACTTCGCGGCGGTCAGCGCCACCATGATGAAGCTCCTGCCCGAACGGTTGCACCGGTCCGCGCAGGCGCACCTTGAGCTGGCAAAGACCGCCCCGGGCAGCCATGAATCCGCCGTTCTCGAACGCATCGCGGAGCTCATGGCTGTCGGCATCGCTTCGTACGACCTCGTGGTGTTCGACACGGCGCCGTCCGGCCACACCCTGCACCTGCTCAGCCTGCCCGAGAAACTGACCGGGTGGACCGAATCACTGCTCGCCAGCCGCTCCCGCTCCGACCGTTTCGCCGCGGCTGCCCGCGGGCTGGTGGGCGGTGAAGACCCGGAGGCCGCAGCCGACGCGCAGCTGCGGCGCACCCTCATCGCCCGCCGCGACAGGTTCGCCCGCATGAACGCCACGATCACCGACCCTGCCGTCACCGGTTTCCTGGTCGTGACCGTCGCCGAACGGATGCCCGTTGCCGAGTCCCTGGATATCGTGCGGCAGCTGCATGCCCTGCACGTCGACGTCGCGGCGCTCGTGGTCAACCGTCGTTCCCCGGCAGACGCCGGAGCGTTCCTCGCCGAACGCCGGCACCACGAAGACGCCTGCCTGCACGAGCTGCGGCACGAGCTTCCCACCGTGCCGCTGACAGAGCTGCCGCTGCTGGTTCAGGACCTGATCGGCGAGGAAGCGCTGAAACACCTCGCAGCGCTCCTGAGTACGGCCGACATGCCCCCGCCCTAATCGAGATCTCTTGATTCATTCAAGAAAAGAGTGCATATTTTATCCATGCCTGACAGGCCTCCGTACCGTCTTGTGCCTCGTCGTGGGCGACCGTGTGGTGTTGCCGACCTATCTACTTCATTGACCGCGATAACAACCCAACCCGCACAAAAGGATCCTGATGCCCGAGAACCATGGCGTCGTCGTAGCCGACGATGACACGACCGAACCCATCACTGACGGATGCCCCGTTCCCCACGGACAGCGCACCTCGCCCAGCCAAGGCAACGCAAACAGCGGCTGGTTTCCCCAGAAGCTGAACGTGAAGATCCTCGCCAAGGAAACCGGCGTGACTAACCCGCTGGGTGAAGACTTCGACTACGCGGCCGCGTTCAACTCCCTCGATCTGCCCACCGTCAAGGCCGACATCGAAAAGGTGCTCACCACCTCGCAGGACTGGTGGCCGGCCGACTTTGGCCACTACGGCCCGCTGATCATCCGCATGGCCTGGCACAGCGCCGGTACCTACCGCGTTTTCGACGGTCGCGGCGGCGCCGGCACCGGGCAGCAGCGTTTCGCGCCCATCAACAGCTGGCCCGACAATGTTAACCTCGACAAGGCACGTCGATTGCTCTGGCCGATCAAGCAGAAGTACGGCCAGAGCATCTCCTGGGCCGACCTGATGATCCTTTCTGGAAACGTGGCCCTCGAGTCCATGGGTTTCAAGACCTTCGGCTTTGCCGGCGGCCGTATCGATGCCTGGGAGCCCGATGACGACGTCTACTGGGGCCCCGAGACCACGTGGCTCGACGACAAGCGCTACACCGGCGACCGCGAGCTGGAGAAGCCGCTGGCCGCCGTGCAGATGGGCCTCATCTACGTGAACCCCGAAGGCCCCAACGGTGAGCCCGACCCCATGGGCTCGGCCCGCGACATCCGCGAGACCTTCGCGCGCATGGCCATGAACGACGAAGAGACCGTGGCCCTGATCGCCGGCGGCCACACCTTCGGTAAGACCCACGGTGCCGCTCCCGACAGCCACCTGTCCGGCAACCCCGAGGGCTCGCCCCTCGAGGACCAGGGCATGGGCTACAACAACTCCTTCGGCACCGGCAAGGGTGATGACACCATCACCTCGGGCCTTGAGGTGACCTGGACCTACCACCCGGACCGCTGGGACAACGAGTACTTCCACATTCTCTTCGCGTATGAGTGGGAGCTCATGGAGTCCCCGGCCGGAGCCAAGCAGTGGCGGCCCAAAAACGGTGCGGGCTCGGATCTGGTGCCGCTGGCGCATGACGCGTCGCAGCACCGCGAGCCGCGCATGCTCACCAGCGACATCGCGCTGCGCGTTGACCCCGCCTACGAAAAGATCAGTCGTCACTTCGCCGAGGATCAGGACGCCCTGTCCGACGCCTTCGCCCGCGCCTGGTTCAAGCTCACCCACCGTGACATGGGCCCCAAGGCTCGCTACCTCGGTGCGGAAGTTCCCGCCGAAGAGCTGATCTGGCAGGACCCGCTGCCCGCCGCAGCCGGTGCCCCCATCGGTGCCACCGAGATCGCTGACCTGACCGAGCGTGTACTCGCGTCGGGCCTGACCGTTTCCCAGCTGGTCTCCACCGCCTGGGCGTCGGCCTCGACGTTCCGCGGCAGCGACAAGCGCGGCGGCGCCAACGGTGCGCGCATCCGTTTGGAGCCGCAGAAGAGCTGGACGGTGAACAACCCGGCCCAGCTGGCCACCGTGCTGACCGCTTTGGAAGGCATCCAAGCCGACTTCAACGCGTCCTCCGCCAGTCAGGTATCCCTGGCCGACCTCATCGTGCTCGCGGGCAACGTGGGAGTCGAACAGTCCGCAACGGCCGCCGGGTTCCCGGTTACCGTGTCGTTCACTCCCGGCCGTGTTGACGCACTCGACGAGCAGACGGATGCTGACGCGTTCAGCTACCTGGAACCGGCCGCCGACGGGTTCCGCAACTACGCCGGCCCGCGCGCCACGCTGCCCGCCGAGTACCACCTCATCGACCGGGCCAACCTGCTCACCCTGAGTGCGCCGGAGATGACCGTGCTGGTCGGTGGCCTGCGCGTTCTCGGCACCAACTATGACGGTTCGACGCACGGCGCGTTCACGAAGACTCCGGGCGTTCTCACGAACGACTTCTTCGCGAACCTGCTCGAGATCGGCACCAAGTGGACGGCGCTGGACTCGGGCGAGCACGCTTACGGCGGCACGGACCTGGCCACGGGCGAGGCCAAGTGGATCGGCACCCGTGCCGACCTCGTCTTCGGCTCGAACTCCGAGCTGCGCGCCGTCGCCGAGGTGTACGCCAGCGACGATGCCCAGCACAAGTTCGTGAAGGACTTCGCTGCCGCGTGGACCAAGGTCATGAACCTCGACCGCTTCGACGTGCGCTGACCAGAATCTGTGTGACATCAGAGTCTGACTGATGAGTGAGGCCCGGCCAATGGCCGGGCCTCACTTGTGTCTGCGTCAGGGCTCGCGCGCGCCGAGCGCGGCCGGTTCTAGCCCACTCGCACCCGGCCGGCCGGGCGGTGCAGGGTGACGTCGCCCACGACAGCGGGGCTTATCGGAGAAGATGTCACCTCGCCGGTATCGGGGTCGGGCGCCAGGCCGAGCACCGTGCTGAGCACGGCAACGGCTGCCGCCGCCGACCAGGCCTGCGGGCGGCATGCGGCCGGGTAGAACCCGGCCGCGGTCACGTCGCTTGCGGCGTCGCCGGAGTGCAGTTCCGGCATGCGGTAATCAAAAGATTCGGCCGCAGCCAGCAGCCCGGTAATCAGGCTGCCCGCCTCGGCACCGAAACCGGCGCGGCCCAGCCCGGCGATGGCGATCGCGGTGTCGTGGGTCCAGACAGATCCTCCGTGGTAGCTCACCGGCCAGTACCCGGCCGAGTCGGTGGACATGGTGCGCAACCCGTATCCGGAGTTGAGCTCGGGGGAGACCAGGCGGGCCGCGACCAGAGCGGATTCCTCGGGGGAGAGCAGCCCGGTGCCGAGCAGGTGGCCGATGTTGCTGGTCACGGTGTCGACCGGGCGTTTGAAGGCGTCCAACGCCACAGCCGGGTAGGCGCCCTCGGGTGATGCGATCCAGAACGACTCCCGGAATCTGGCCTTGAGTTGCGCCGCCCAGGCACGCCATGTGTCGCCGCCGGGCCGACCGAACAGGTCGAGCAGGTCGGCGCCGCCGATGGCGGCTTCGTACGCGTACGCCTGCACTTCGCAGAGGGCGATAGGCCCGTCGGCGAGGCTGCCGTCCCGCCACTGGATGGAATCGCCGGAGTCCTTCCATCCCTGATTGGCGAGGCCGTGCCCGGTGCTGTCGACGTATTCGAGAAACCCATCGCCGTCGCTGTCGCCGAAGTCCCGCATCCAGCCGAGGGCTGCTTCGAGGTGAGGCAGTAGGGCTTCGACCTCGGCGTCGGGCATGCCCCATCGGTGGGCGTCCGACAGCAGGCAGATCCATAGGGGTGTAGCGTCGACGGTGCCGTAGTACAGCGGCGGCAGCGAGACGTCTTCGCCGGGGATGGTGAAGACCGCCGGCCGCAGTTCGTGCATGATCTTGCCCGGCTGTTCCGCCGTCTCGGCGTCGTCCGTCGTGCCCTGCAGCTGGGCGAGCAGTCTCAGAGTGGATGCCGCCAGCTCGGTGCCCAGGGGAAGCATGAATCGGGCGGCCCAGATCGAGTCCCGCCCGAACAGGGTGAAGAACCACGGCGCGCCTGCGGCGAGGAAGGGGTCGTTCGGGCGTGCCGTCGTGGCCATGCGCAAACCGGACAAATCGTCGAGGGCGCGGTGCACCCAGTGGCCGAGTCGGGCATCGTCTGACTCGACGGAGACGCCGGCCCATTGGGGCGTGCCGGGCGCCGCCTGCACGACCGTGGCCGAGTGTTCGATGTCCACGGTCCAGGTCACGGTCACGCTGCCTCGGGCGGGCACAGTCACCGTCCAGTCGCCGCCGACCTCCGTGGCGGCCGTGCTCAGTACGCCGTCACCGCTGAGGCTCAGCCGCGCGGCCACGGTGTCCGTGCTCAGGCGCATGCCGTTACCGGTCTCGACCCTGTCAATGACCGGTGCTTCGGCCACATCGGCCGGGAAGGCCGCTCGTGCATCCGCGCCGGCCAGGCCGGCCTTCACGGTCTGCATGTCAGTGAAGTCGGGTGTCATGCGCATGCGCACGGTGGTGTTGACCACCTCTGACAATCCCGACACGATCGTGATGCTCTCGGTCAGCTGACCGGCGGTGACCGTTCGGGTCACCTGCAGCCGCAGTCGCGGGTCCGCGGTGCGATCGTCGAGGTGACGCAGCAGCGCGTTGAATGTCATCTGGCCTGCTCCGCGCGCGGCCGAACCGGTCGGTTCGCCGGCGTCGCCGCCGACCAGCAGGCTCCACCCGGAGAGTACCCGGGTGTCGGCGTGGTACAGGCCGTGGATCGGGCGCGTCGTGCGCCCG
>JBBQYN010000073.1:0-9610 GCA_038208655.1 Actinomycetales bacterium | reverse complement strand
CGAGACGACACGTTTCGCCCCAAATCTGGCGGCAAAAGGGGCGAAACGTGTCGTCTCGCGAGACTCTCCAAATCCCTAGCCCGCGCGCGACCGTGGTGCAACACTGTGCCCATGACTGAGCCTCGAGAATCCGCGGCACCGGAGTTCGCTGGGCATCCGTCGGAACGTCTGGGCGTGCGCGTGACCGGGGGCGTCATGCGAGGGGTTCGCGAGAACGTAACCTTGGCCTGGCGCGGTATTCCCTACGCCGCACCCCCGATCGGCCCGCTGCGCTTTCGGGCTCCCCAGCCCGTGGAACCGTGGCACGGGGTGCTCGACTGCACCCGCTATGGCAAGGTCGCCCCGCAGATTCACAAGGGCCAATTTCGAGGCGCCCCGCCCACGGTCCCCTCGGGCGAAGACTGCCTCACGATCAACGTGCACTGCCCCGCAGTGCCGTACCGCAAACGCCTCGGCATGCCGGTGATGGTCTTCATCCACGGCGGCGGGTACAGCACCGGTGGCTCCGCGGATTTCACCGGTCAGGGCAACGTATTCGTGCGCAGCGGCCGGGTGATCTACGTGAGCTTCAACTATCGTCTGGGCGCCTTGGGGTACCTCGATTTTCGACGGTATGCCACCCCCGATCGGCCCATCGATGCCAACCTCGGGCTGCGCGATCAGGTGGCCGCCCTGCAGTGGGTGCGCCACAACATCCGTGCCTTCGGGGGAAACCCGTACAGCGTCACCCTGTGCGGCGAGTCTGCCGGCGCCAACTCGGTCGTGTCGCTCATGGCCACGCCCAGCGCTCAGGGACTCTTCGCCCGAGCCATTGCGCAGAGCCCTCCAGCGGATGCCGCCTACCCGGCCGACCTCACCGCCACCTGGGCCGAGGAATTCATCGACGACCTGCGCGCGGTGCGGGCGCGACCGGCTCCCGTCGTGCCGGTTCTGTCGTCGCGGGCCGCGCGCCACCCCGGGCACGAGGCATCGGGAAGCGGCGGGCTCGTCGATTTAGTGCGAAGCGCCGTGCCCAAGGCCGCCGCACTGCCGCCGGCGGCCAGGCCCCGCGAGGTCGGTGCGCTCCACGCCGATTCGCCCGGCCCCGTGGCGGGCACCCTCACCCCGCTGGAGTTGCTCACCACGTCGACGGCCGGCGATCTCACGTTGGCCTGCCTGGCCTTACAAATTCGCACCCCAAATGCCTACCCCGGCACATTCTGTCTGGCCCCGGTGGTCGACGGCGATTTTCTACCCGAACGCCCGCTCGATGCTTTTCGGTCTGGACGAGCCCACCCGGTGCCGCTGATCATCGGCACCAATGACCGCGAAGGGTCGATCTTTCGCGGGCGGGCCGACGTGCTGCCGCAGACGTCGGGGCGCATCCACGCCATGTTCAAGCAGGCCCCCGAGCTCGCCCACCCGGCCATGCGCGCGGCCTACCCCGATCTGCCCGGCCAGCGCGCGGCCTCTGATTTCGGTGGAGATTACGCCTTCTGGTTTCCGAGCGTGCGCACCGCCGAGCTGCACTCCCGGCGAGCGCGGGTGCACTTTTACCGCTTCGACAACGCCCCGCGACTGATGCATCTGCTGGGTCTTGACGCCACCCACGGTATTGAGTTGTACGCACTATTCTCGCCGGTACGCACCCCGACGACTCGCACCGCGACCGTTCTCGGCGGGCGTGAACCCTTCGCGAGCGCCGGCGAGCGGATGCGCCGGCACTGGCTGCATTTTGCGTGCACCGGAACGGTGGATGCGACCTGGCCTGCCTATGACGAGAGTGACCGGCTGACCCTGATCATCGATCAGGTCGACCGCATCGAAGCCGACCCGCGGGGCGATCGGCGCGCCGCCTGGAACGATTTTCGGCCCGGGCTGTAAGGCCCCACGGGCCCAGCTCGCGATAACACCGGGGTAACGCCGTTCGCGGTTAACTGTGCGGTGGCGTACTCCGCGCCGGCACCGCGCAGCAGCATGGAGGAGGATTCCGATGTCTGAGAGCACCACAGCACTGCCGTCCCTGATCTTCGCCCAGGTCTCGCCGAAGAGCGTCGGCGGCACCTCGCTGTTCGACGAACATGCCCGGGTCACCACCGAAACGGTGCCCGCGTTCACGAGCGAGGGCGCCGTCACCTTCGACGCCGCGCAGACCCTGGCCGAGGCCGGGTTCCAGGTCTTGCAGCAGTCCCCCACCACCATCAATATCGCCGGCCCGGCGTACCTGTTCGAGTCGTTCTTCGCCACCCGGCTGTCCACCCGTCAAGTGCCCGCGCTCAAACCCGGCCAACGCGCCGGTACGAGCACGTTCATCGATTCCGCCGACAATGACACCCCGGGGCTGTTGAGCACCAGCCGGTCCCGGTATGCGAACCTGCTCGAAGGTGCCGCCCTCGAAAAGGCCCGCTACCCGATGCAGCTGGCCACGCCGCCCAGCGTGCCGTACTGGCACCTCGACGTTCCCGCCGACGTGGCCCGGCTCACCCATGCCGACGCCGTGCACGGCACCGGGCTGCGCGGCAGCGGAGTGCGCCTGGTGATGGTGGACTCCGGCTGGGTCGACCATGCCTGGTTCGCCGCGCACGGTTTCACCGGCTCGGTGCTGCTGGCCCCCGGGGCGACGGATGCCGCCACCGACGTGAACGGGCACGGCACCGGTGAGTCCGCGAACGCCTTCGCGGTGGCTCCGGGAATCGACTTCACCATGGTGAAGATGAACTTCGCCAATTCCACCGCCGCATTCACCGCGGCGGCCCAGCTGAATCCGAACCCGCAGGTGATCAGCTGCTCGTGGGGCTCTGACGCCCGCACCGGACCGCTGGACCCCATCGACCAGGCCCTCGCCGCGGCTATCGCCCTCGCCGTGTCGACGGGTATCATCGTGGTCGTCGCGGCCGGCAACGGCCATTTCGGTTTTCCGGGGCAACACCCCGACGTGATCTCGGCCGGCGGCGTCTTCGTGGCAGCGGATGGCTCCCGGCAGGCCTCGGACTATGCCAGCGGCTTCGCCAGCCGGATCTACCCGGGCCGGTCCGTGCCCGATGTGAGCGGCCTCGTGGGCCTGCGGCCCGGCGCGCGCTACATCATGCTGCCCCAGCCCGCCGGCAGTGATATCGACGTGAACGGGGCCGGTGGCAGCTTTCCCACCGGCGATGAAACGGCCCCGTCCGACGGCTGGGCCACCTTCAGCGGCACCTCCGCCGCCACACCCCAGCTGGCGGGTGCCTGCGCGCTGCTGCGCGAGGCCGAGCCGGGCATCGCCCCCGCCACGGTGCGGGAGCTGCTGATGGAATCCGCAGAAGATGTGACGCAGGGAACGGCCAGCCCGATCACCGGCGGCGAACCGGCCGGCCCGGGGCACGACCGGGCCACCGGGGCCGGCCTCGTTGATGTGTTCCAGGCACTCGTCTGGGTGCAGGACCGGCTGCGCCCGGCGGTGACGCAGACGGTCGCCGACGGGCATCCGCCCTGCGCCCGGGTCGTCTACCGGGCCGCGACCGGCCACCTGATCGAGCTGTACAGCCTCGATGGTGATTGGGGCCACGCCGACCTGACCGCGGCCACCGGTGCACCTGCCGCGGTCGGCACGCCCGCCAGTTTTCAGAGCGCCGTCGCCGATCAGGGGCCGTGCGCCCGGGTCGTCTACCGTGGCCTCGACGGGCACATTCATGAACTGTCCAACCTCGGCCTGGGCACGTCGTGGGTGCACGGCGACCTCACCGAGATCGCCCGTGCGCCCCTCGCGGCCGGCAGCCCGTTCGGCTACGAGACCCGTCTGGCCGGGCAGGGCCGCTGCGCCCGGGTGCTGTACCGCGGGGTGGACGGTCACGTGCACGAACTGCGGTTCTTCGGCGGTCAGCACGGCTGGGAGCACACGGACCTGCACGCGCACGGCGACGCCGCCCTGGCGGCGGGTTCACCGGCGGCCTATGAAACGGATGCCGCCAGCGAGGGCCCCCGGGCCCGTGTCGTGTACCGCGGCGTCGACGCTCACCTGCACGAGTTCGCCCGAGCCGGCCGCGCGGCCGACAGTGCCGTGGACGACGCAGACGCGACCGACCCCGGCCCGGTGTACACAGATCTCACGGTCACCGCGCAGGCTCCGCTGGCCGCGGGAGCGCCGGTCGCCCTGTTCAGCACCGTCACCGGGGGCGCGCCTCGGGCGCGGGTTCTCTATCGGGGCCTCGAGGGGCACGTGCACGAGCTGGCCTGCGCGGGTGATCTCAACATCGGCACGCACTGTGCCATCTGGCGACACCGGGACCTCAGCACCGACACCGGCGCCGTGCCAGCGAACGGCAGCCCGGCCGTCACTGAAACAGTGCTGGCCGGGCAGCGGGCACACGTGCGTGTGATTTATCGCGGCGACGACGCCCATGTGCATGCCCTGAGCACTGACGGCGAGCGGTGGGTCCACGGCGACCTCACCGCGGCGACCGGAAGCCCCGACGTCGCCGGGATGCCGGTCATCTACCAGAGCACCCTGCCCGGCCAGAGCGCCTGCGCCCGCATCGTCTACCGAGCCGGGCAGGGCCGGATTCAGGAGTTGCGCTACTTCGGCGCCGGCACCCGCTGGGCCGCCAGCAACATCGGCAGCCTCGCCGGGGCACCGCCGTTCGGCGAGTCCCTGGCCTTCGACGCTGCCACACCGGCGTCGCCGGCCCCGGCCAGCCGGGACACCGACTAGTGACGCCGCAGGCCGACCCGGCGCTCATCTCCGCCCTCGTGGTGTTGCGCGCGCCGGCGGGCCCACCCCCGCCGGCGCAGCCCACCGCAACCACGCCCTCCGATACCAGCTCCAGAAGAAGGGCCACCCCTGCCGAGAACATCACTACCGAGAACCTGGCGGGGTCACTGCCCGACCCAAGCGCCGCCCACACGGTGAGCGCCTGGTTCACCCGGCACGGCTTCACCGTGACCGACACGTACGCAACCAGCTTCACTATTCTCGGGCCGCCCACATCGTACGAGAGCGTGTTCGGTACTGCCGGCCGCACTCACGACGCGTTTCCGCCGCGCACCCGGTTGCCCGTGCACCGGCTGCCGCCCGAAATCGCCGCTCTCGTCGATGCCGTGGGCACCCCGCGGCAGCCCGATTTCGGGCCGACCCTATGACTGCCGGCTGCCGCGGCCCGCGATGATGCCCGGCGAGGGTCGTTTCAACATCGCCGCCGCGATGCGTGACGTCGTCAATTTTGACGGTGCCGATTCCGCTCACCGATATTTCCGGCTCTGGATGCTGCTGCTCTTGGCCGTCATTGCCTCGGCCGGTGTCGTCGGCCGCTGGCACTGATCGCAGCAATGTTCGTGCTCGTGGGCCTGCCGCTCACGGCCACGAGCGTGACCGTGAGCAGGCAGGCCCTCGCCGAACAGGCCGTGCAGACCAGCGCGAGCCTGAGCCGACACGGTGGGGTGGCACGTGGTCACCGTGACCACCCAGGGAACGCAGATTCTGCTGCGCGTGGAGGGCCCGCTCCCTGTGCCCGACAGGACGAGTCTCGGCAGCGCGCTCAACGACGCGGGCGTGGATCCCGACACCGTCACGGTGGCTTTTCTGCCCACCTATGAGCTGCGCCTCGACCCGGATCAACCGCCCACCGACTGAGCCGCCGGCCACACGACGAACCCGGGTCGCGCGCGGGATAGAGTGAGAAAATGCTCACCCGACTGGTTCAGATCTCCCGGCCGGTGCTCTGGGTCAACACCATCGGTACCACCGTCATCGGCATGTGGCTGATCGGTGATTTATGGCGCTGGGACATCGTTCCGCTGCTGCTCTGGGCGACCCTGCCATTCAACCTGCTGATCTACGGCGTCAACGACATTTTCGACCAGGAAACGGATGCCCAGAACGCCCGCAAGGGCGGCCTCGAGGGGGCGCGCATCCTCGGCTCCGAAACCCGCAGCATCGTGCTCGGGGTGCTGCTGACCAACGTGCCCTTCATCGCCTATTTCCTGATCGCCCTGCCCCCGGCGGCGCTGGCCTGGATCGCGGCGTACACGGTGATCTTCATCTTCTACTCGGCGCCGCCGCTGCGGTTCAAGGCCCGGCGCTACCTGGACTCGCTCAGCAACGCCGCCTACGCGTTCCCGCTGGTCTTCGTGCCGCTGGCCCTGGGCGAGTCACCGATCTGGGCGGCGGCGATCGGACTGATGGCGTGGAGCGTGGCCAAACACACCTACGACGCGGTTCAGGACATCGACGAAGACCGTGCCGCCGGCATCCGCACCACCGCCGTGTACCTGGGCGCGCGCGGCGCCACCGTGTGGAGCGGGGTCTGGTGGGCACTGTCGACCGTGGGGTTTGCGCTGGTCAACTGGCCCGTCGCCGCAGTGAACGCCCTCATCGCCGGCTGGCTGGTGCTGTCGCTCGGGCGTGACCCCACGCCGGCCACCGCCCGGCGGCTGTACCGCTATTCAATCGCCTTCCCCTATGTCGCCGGGTCGGTTGCCGGAGCCCAGATCGTGGCGGCTATTCTGCTCGGAGTGTACTGATGACCCGTTCCCGCCCGACAACACCCGCCACCCCCAAACGCATCGTGGTGCTCGGCGCCGGGCTCGGCGGCCTCACCGCCGCCGCGCTGCTCGCCCGCGCAGGCCACACGGTGACCGTGCTGGAAGGCTCCGACTGGATCGGCGGCAAAAGCCGCCGCCTGCTGATCGACGGGCAGCGCGTCGACACCGGGCCGGCGCTGGTCACCTTCCCCCCGGTCTGGCAGGAGCTGCTGGACCGGTACGACGCGCTCGGGGCGCGCAGTGACACCGCCCCGCAGGCCGCCGAGGTCGCCGGAGTGACCCTGCAACGCCTGCCCGAGGTGGGGCGGTATTTCTACCGCGGCGACAGCGTCACCCTGCCGGTGCCGGCCGGGCACCCCTGGCATGAGGCGTGGAGCCGGTTCGAACGGGAGCACGGCGGCCTCGGCGGCCAGCTCACGAGCATGCTCACCGCGAACCCGGCCGACCCGTCGTCGTTGCCGGCGGTGCGCGACGTGTTTCGCCTCTACGGCACCCGGCTGACCACGCGCAGCTTTCTCGACGGCCTGCAGTGGATGCCCGACGGCCTGCGTGAGGTCATCGCCATCCACACCCTGAACGCCGGTGTCTCGCCTCGGCAGACACTCGCCCTGTACGCCAGCATGCCGGCCATCATGGCCCAGGACGGCGTGTGGGTGCCCGACGGCGGCGTGAACGAGCTGCCGTTGGCCCTGCACCGACTCGCGCTGCACGCCGGCGCGGACGTGCACACGGGCGAGCCCGTCACATCCGTTACAAAAGGGCTGGTGACCACCGCGGTGGCGACATACCCGGCCGATGTCATCGTGAGCGGGCTGGACAGCGCCGTGCTCGACACCCTGCTGGGTGAGCCGGCGCCGCGCCCGCGGGCGCTGAGCTGCTCCGGCGTGGCGATCTACGCCTCCTTGACGACGCCACTGCCGGAGGGCACCGCCACGCACTCCGTCGTGTTGCCCGACGACCCGGCCGCGCTGCACCGCAGCCTTGACGCCGGGGTGCCGCCGGAGCAGACGATGGCGTTCTTGAACTACTACCGCCCCCACGAGGTGTACCCCAACGACCTGGCCACCGTGGCGGTGCTGCTCACCGCGCCCGCCGACGGTCGCACGTACACCCTCGACAGCCCGTGGGTGGCGCGGGAAGTGGAACGGGTCAGCGCCGCCGTGGGCCTCGACCGGCCGATCAGCGACCTGTTCGGCGAGCATGTGGTGCTCGACCCACAGTATTTCTCCGGCTGGGGGTCCACCGGCGGCGCGTTGTACGGTGCCACCAACCCGCTCTGGCAGAGCGGACCGTTCCACCGCCCCGGCTACACCAGCCGCGCGCGCCCCTGGCTGTGGCGGGTGGGGGCATCCGTTCACCCCGGCGGCGGCATCCCTGCGGTGCTCGGCGGCGCCATGACCGCGATGGCGAAGCTGATCGGGCGCCTCGACGGCCGCTGACCTGCGTGTGCCGGCCTGCGGCCGCTGGAGTTGCGGCCGCCGACGCGGAGTGTGGGACCAAAAGGCATCTTGTTCCCGACAGAAGGCAATCCAGTGAAGATTTTCGACGGTTTCGCGCAGCAGCACGCGCACTGACACTGTCGATTCGCCCTGCGTGGGCCGCGGTGTCAGTGCATCATCTGACACCACTGGAGACGCATGTCTACGACATTCTTCCCCCGGCCACGCCTCATCCATCACGCGCAAACCCTGACCCTCGACGTGCAGGCCACGGTCGCCGACCTGCTCGGAGTCACACCCCAGCCTCGGGCGCTCCGCGCAATAGAGGGCGGTGACGTGGCGACGGAGCATTTCGATGCGATCGGTGACGACTGGGACATTCTGGCGCGGTCCGACGAAGCGCTCGGGCACATCGGGCTCGGCCAGGCCGACCTGCACCGCCGGGTGAGCGAGGTGTCGGGTGGGGAGGCGATGCTGATCGCGATCGCCGGGTTGCGGCTGCGGCGCGCCTCGGTGACCCTGCTCGACGAACCGACCAACAACCTCGACCGGGGCGCCCGCGCCCGACTCGGCGAGATGGTGCGTTCCTGGCCGGGCACCCGCGTCGTGGTCAGCCACGACACCCAGCTGCTGGAGCTGATGCACGATACCGCCGAACTGCACGCCGGCAGCCTGAGCGTCTTCGGGGGGCCGTACAGCCAGTGACGGGCCCAGCTCGACCAGGAACAGGGCGCAGCCGTGCAGGCCGCACGCACCGCACAGCAGGTGGTGAAAACCGAGAAACGGCAACGGATCGAGGCCGACACCAAACTCGCCCGGCGTTCGCGCACCGCCAAGACCAGCTACGAGAACAAACTCGGGTCAAAAAATCCTCATGAATCAGCGGGCATCCGACGCCCAGGTCTCAGCCGGCAAGTTGCGCACCGAGATGGGCGGCAAGGTGCGCAGTGCCCAGGCGGCGCTCGACACGGCGGATGCCCGGGTGCGCGACGACGAACACATTCACGTGGACTTCGCCGACCCCGAGGTGCCGGGCGGTCGGCGTATCGCCCAGCTCAACGGCACGACCCAGGCCGTGATCATGCAGGGACCGGAGCGGATCGCGCTGATCGGCCCCAACGGCGTCGGCAAGACCACACTGCTGGAGTCTTTGGTGTTCGGTACCGAGTCTGAGCCGGGCCGGGCCGGGCCGGCGGTGAACTGTTCACGCACCGGGTGGGCTACCTGGCGCAGCGACTCGACGGCCTCGACGACTCGTCGACGGTGCTGGAGGCGGTGCGTTCCGCAGCGCCGTCCGTGCCCGCCGGCGACGTGCGCAACCAGCTGGCCCGGTTCCTACTGCGCGGAGCGATGGTGGAACGGCTCGTGTCGACGCTGTCCGGCGGGGAACGTTTTCGCGTGGCCCTGGCGCGGCTGCTGTTCGCAGACCCACCGCCGCAACTGCTGGTGCTCGACGAGCCCACCAACAACCTCGACCTGCCGAGCGTGACGCGGTTGGTCGACGCGCTCAAGGCCTACCGCGGCGCGCTGCTCGTGGTCAGCCACGATGACGCGTTCCTGGCCCGCCTCGAGCTGACCAGCACGCTCACCCTCGATGAGGTCGGCGACCTCATCGAGGGTGCCGCCGCACCCGAGCCGGGCGCACAATAGCGCCGGGCGCAGGTTAGACACATTGG
>JBBQYN010000072.1:0-9630 GCA_038208655.1 Actinomycetales bacterium | reverse complement strand
GACCAGGGCCGCCTGAAAAACCTCACCAGCCAGCTCATCGGCCGGTTCAGCGGCGCGGCCGTGCGGGCGACCCGGCAGGCGTTCCCGCAGCAGGACTTCATCCGTTTTGGCGCCGACGTCGTGGTGCCCCGAGAAATCCAGGCCGAGATCGCCGTACTCAAAGGCATCGTCGCCGCGTTCGTGATGACCCGCAACACCCGCAAGCCCATCTATGTGCAGCAACGCCAGGTGCTGACGCTGCTCGCCGACGCGCTGCTCGAGACCGGGGACCGGCACCTCGACGCCGGGTTCACCGAGGACTGGGCTGCAGCCGGCGGCGACACCGCCCGCAAACGCGTGGTCGTCGACCAGGTCGCCAGCCTCACCGACCAGTCCGCGCTGGCCTGGTACGAACAACTCGTGCAGGCCTGATGGCCGGCCTGATTCGCCAGGGCGACATCGAAGAGGTCAAGGCCCGCACCAACATCGCCGACATCGTGGGCGATTACGTCACCCTCAAATCCGCCGGTGTCGGCTCCCTCAAAGGCCTCTGCCCGTTCCACGACGAACGCACCCCCAGCTTCACCGTGCGCTCCCAGGTGGGGTTCTACCACTGCTTCGGCTGCGGTGAGAGCGGCGACGTCTACTCCTTCCTGCAGAAGATGGACCACGTCACCTTCAGCGAAGCCGTGGAACGGCTCGCGGCCCGGGTCGGCCTGGAACTGCACTACGAAGACGGCTCGGGCGCCGCACCGGAACGCGGCAACCGGGCCCGGCTCTACGCCGCCAACCAGGCCGCCGCGGACTTCTTCGTCGACCGGCTGCGCAGCCCCGGCGCCGAAGTCGGCCGCACGTTCCTCGGCGAACGCGGCTTCGACGCCGCCGCCGCGCAGCTGTTCGGCATCGGCTTCGCGCCGAAAAGCTGGGACGAACTGACCCTGCACCTGCGCGCGCAGGGTTTCACCACCGAAGAACTCACCCTCTCCGGGCTGGTCTCCAGCGGCGACCGCGGCATCTACGACCGGTTTCGGGGGCGCCTGGTCTGGCCGATCCGCGACATCACCGGCCAAACCATCGGCTTCGGCGCCCGCAAACTCCTCGACGACGACCCCGGCCCCAAATACCTCAACACCCCCGAAACCCCGATCTACCACAAGGCGCAGGTGCTCTACGGGCTCGACCTCGCCAAACGCGACATCTCCCGCAACCACCGCGTCGTGATCGTCGAGGGCTACACCGACGTGATGGCCTGCCACCTGGCCGGCATCACCACAGCCGTCGCCACCTGCGGCACCTCCTTCGGTGTCGACCACATCAAGGTGCTGCGCCGCGTGCTCGGCGACGACAGCGGCGTCGGCGAAGTCATCTTCACCTTCGACCCGAATGCCGCGGGCCAGAAAGCCGCGATGCGTGCCTTCGCTGAGGAACAGCGTTTCTCCGCCCAGACCTACGTGGCCGTGCCGCCGGAGGGACTGGACCCCTGCGACCTGCGCCTGCACCGCGGCGATGACGCCGTGCGGCGCCTCGTCGACGACAAGAAGCCCATGTTCGAGTTCGTGATCCGGCAGATTCTCAGCCAGTTCAACCTCAACACCGTCGAAGGTCGCGCGGGCGCGCTGCGCGCCGCCGCGCCCGTCGTGGCCGACATTCGCGATGAAACCCTGCGGCCCGGGTATGTGCGTGAACTGGCCCGCATGCTCGGTGTCGAGATGCCCGAGGTCGCCGCGGCGGTGTCCTCGTCCAAGGCCCGGTCCCGCACCGGCAACGCGCCCGGCCGTGACGGAGGCCGGCATTCCGAACCCCTCGCCGGGCCGGGCCAGCCCGGATCATCCGCTGCCATCACCGTGGGGGAGGCACAGCAGGAGCGGCCCTTCGCCCTGGTAGAGCTGCCCTCCGACCCGATCACCCGCCTCGAGCGGGACGGCCTGATGGCCATGCTGCAACGCCCCACCCTGGTGGGCCTGGACATCGTGGCGCGCGCCGCGCAGACCAGTTTCAGCAACACCGGCCTCGCCGTGGTGCGCGACGCCATCGCCGCCAACCTGGAACACGCCGAAAACCCCGACTGGCTGGCCCGGGTCACCGCGGACGTCCCCACCCACCTGGCCAATCTGGTGAACGAACTGTTCATGGCGAACCTGCCCGAACGCAGCGAAAAAGAGATCACCCGCTACGTGCGCGACATCACCATCGCTCTGATCGACCGGGACCTGCTGCGCCAGAAAGCCGAGCTGCTGGGCCGACTGCAACGCGCCGACCCGACCGAACGTGAGGTGTACGTCACCCTGCAACGCGAACTCGTGCGGGTCGAAGCGGAACGCCGCGCACTGCGCGACGAGAGCACCTGATCTTTCGTTCATGTTGCAGCTGTGTAAAGAAACTGCGGCTTGCTAGGGTTCGAGCGTGCATTCGTGCTAATTCTTAGCTGATGCGATAGCTACCGCTACAGCTATGGCCACAGTGATTTGGAAGAGGTTAGGCATGAAATCCGTATCCATGAACGGCAAGCGGGTCCTGGCATCCACGGCAGGTTTCGCCGTGGCCGCTCTCGTCTTGGCCGGCTGCTCCGCCGGCGGCGGCGACACCGCGGGCGACTCCAGCACGATCACCATCGGCACCACCGACAAGGTCACCACCCTGGACCCTGCCGGCTCGTATGACAACGGATCCTTCGCCGTGCAGAACCAGGTCTTCCCGTTCCTCATGAACAGCGCTTTCGGATCCTCCGACGTGGAGCCCGACATCGCCGTGTCGGCCGAGTTCACCGCACCCACCGAGTACACCGTGGTACTCAAGCCCGACCTCAAATGGGCCAACGGCAACGACCTCACCGCGTCCGACGTGAAGTTCAGCTTCGACCGTCAGCTGTCTATCGCCGCCGCCAACGGCCCGTCGTCGCTGCTCTACAACCTCGACAGCACCGAAGCCGTCGACGACACCACCGTCGTCTTCACCCTCAAGAGCGAAAACGATCAGATCTTCCCGCAGATTCTGGCCAGCCCGGCCGGCCCGATCGTGGATGAAGAGAGCTTCTCCGCCGACGCGATCACCCCCGACGACGACATCGTCGCCGCCAACGCCTTCGCCGGCCCGTACGTGCTCAGCGTGTACAACTTCAACAGCCTGCTCTCCTACACCGCTTACGAGGGCTACGAAGGCCTCATCGGTGCGCCGAAGACCGAGACGGTCAACGTGAAGTACTTCACCGACGCTTCCAACCTCAAGCTTGAGGTGCAGGAAGGCTCCATCGACGTGGCCTGGCGCAGCCTGTCGGCCACCGACATCGACGACCTGCGCGGCAACGACGCGGTCAAGGTGCTCGACGGACCCGGCGGCGAGATCCGCTACATCACGTTCAACTTCAACACCATGCCGTTCGGCGCCAGCACGGCCGAAGCGGATGCCGCCAAGGCTCTCGCCGTGCGCCAGGCCATGGCCGACCTCGTCGACCGGGCCGAAATCGCCGACCAGGTCTACAAGGGCACCTTTACGCCGCTGTACTCCTACGTTCCGGCCGGTCTCACCGGAGCCACCGAGTCCCTCAAGGGCCTCTACGGCGACGGCGACGGCGCACCCGACGTTGACAAGGCCACCGCGACCCTCGCCGCGGCCGGAATCACCGAACCCGTCGAGCTGAACCTGCAGTACAGCAACGACCACTACGGTCCCAGCTCGGGCGACGAGTACGCCTTGGTGAAAGACCAGCTGGAGGCTTCTGGCCTCTTCACGGTCAACCTGCAGACTACCGAGTGGGTGCAGTACTCCAAGGACCGCTCCAGCGACGTGTACCCGCTGTACCAGCTGGGCTGGTTCCCGGACTACTCCGACGCCGACAACTACCTCACGCCGTTCTTCCTCGACGACCCGGCGCAGGACATCAGCAGCTTCCTGGGCAACCACTTCAGCGACGCCGAGGTGAACGCACTCATCCAGGAGCAGGCCGTCACGGTCGACCCCGCCGCGCGCACCGCGCTCATCGAGGAGATCCAGGACAAGGTGGCCGCACAGCTGTCCACGCTGCCACTGCTGCAGGGAGCCCAGGTCGCCGTGACCGGACCGACCGTGACCGGAGTGGAAGACACCCTGGACGCGTCGTTCAAGTTCCGTTACGCCGCCATCGCCAAGGGCTGACGAACGGCTAGAGTCGTTCTAGCTTGATCATCGGGGGTATCCGGCAGTTGCTGCCGGGTACCCCCGCTTCTTTTGCAATCGTGAGGCACGTACATGAGCACTGTGGCCCTGAAGCCTCCGGTCCCCGCCAGCGGGAACACCGGGCGCCCCATCCGAAAACGACCCAGCGGGGGCGGGATCGGACGTTACCTCCTGATCCGTTTTCTGCTCATCATCCCGACCATCTTCATTCTGGTGTCGATGGTTTTCTGGCTGATGCGCACCACCGGGGACCCGATCACCGCCGCCCTCGGCGGCCGGCTCACCCCCGACCAGCTCGCCGAGCGCATCGCCGAAGCCGGCTACGACCGGCCGATCTTCGTGCAGTACCTGGAGTACCTCGGCCAGGTCTTCACCGGCAACTTCGGCACCACCATCAGCACCAACCGGCCCGTCTCCGAGATTCTCACCACCTACGGCGCCGCCACGGTGGAGCTGGCCTTCTACGCCCTGGTCGTGGCGTTCATCGTCGGAATTCCGCTGGGAATGGTCGCCGCCTACTGGCGCGACAAAGCCCCCGACGCCTTCCTCCGGGTCTTTGCCATTCTCTGCTATGCGACCCCGGTGTTCTTCGCCGGGCTGCTGCTCAAGCTGGTCTTCGCCGTGTGGCTGAAGATCCTCCCCGTCTCCGGCCGTGCCACGACCGGGTCGGAGCTGCAGATCGAACTGCTGCCCGACAAGACCGGCCTCTACACGATCGACGCCCTGCGCACCGGCGACCCCGCCGTGCTCGGTGACGTGCTCGCCCACGCGGTGCTGCCCGCCCTCGCCCTCGGCCTGCTGACGGCCGGTGTGTTCCTGCGGCTGGTGCGCACCAACGTGATCGGCACCCTCGGCACCGAGTACGTCGACGCCGCGCGTTCCCGCGGCGTGAACGAGTTCCGGCTGGTGAAAACGCACGCTTACCGGCCGGCCCTGATTCCCATCATCACCGTCATCGGACTGCAGATCGCCCTGCTCCTCGGCGGCGCGGTGCTCACCGAGACCACCTTCGAATGGAAGGGCCTCGGCTTCATGCTCATCGAATTCATCAAAGCCCGGGACTACGTCGCGGTGCAGGGCATCGTGGCCCTGCTCGCCGTGATCGTGGCCCTGTCCAACTTCATCGTGGACATCATCGCCGCCCTCATCGACCCCAGAGTGAGGTACTAGCCGTGAGCACCAACATTACCGCCGCCAGCACCGACCAGAGCCTGCCCGGCCCGCGCCGCCCGGCGCTCTGGACCCGGCTTCCCATCGTGCACCAGCTGCGCCAGAGCATGGGGCTGCAACGCGGCATGCTCGTCGCCGGCCTGATCGTGGTGGGCGTCTTCATTCTCACCGCGGTCTTCGCGCCGCTGCTGGCCCCGTTCGGCTTCAGCCAGCTGCGCGACGAGTCCGGTGTCTTCGGCGCCCAGCTTCCGCCGGGCGGGCAGCACCTGCTCGGCACCACCGTCGGCGGCTACGACGTGCTGTCCCGCGTGATCTGGGGATCCCAGACGGCCATCTTCGTGATCATCGTCGCCGTGACCCTGTCCCTGTTCGCCGGGGTGCTGCTCGGCCTGGTCTCGGGCTACTTCGGCGGCTGGCTCGACCGGGTGCTCGTCGTGGTCTGCGACGCCGTCTACGCGTTCCCGTCGCTGCTGCTCGCGATCGTCATGTCCATCGTCATCTCCGGAGGGCGCTCCGACCTCATCGGCGGGGTGATGGCGGCCGCGATTTCCATCACGGTGGTCTTCATCCCGCAGTACTTCCGCGTCATCCGCGCCGAAACGGTGCGCATCAAGGCCGAGGCGTACGTCGAATCCGCCCGGGTGCTCGGCGCCAGCAACCACCGCATCATGTTCCGTCACGTGCTGCGCAACGCCACCCGCACCCTGCCGCTGATCTTCACCCTGAACGCCTCTGAGGCGGTTCTGACCCTCGCGGGTCTCGGCTTCATCGGCTTCGGCATCGAACCCACCGCGGCCGCCGAATGGGGTTACGACCTCAACAAGTCCCTTTCCGACGTGACCAGCGGCATCTGGTGGACCAGCCTGTTCCCCGGCCTGGCCATCGTGCTGTCCGTACTGGGCATCACCTTGGTGGGGGAGAGCCTGAACGACCTCGCCGACCCGCGCCTGCGCGGCCGTCGCCGTGTCGCCGCCGCGACGAGCGTCGTTCCCGGCGGAACCCTCACCGCCGGCCCGGCTGGACTGGACGGCCTGGAACCCGCCGCCCGCGACGACCTGCTCGGTGATGCCCGCGGCGACACTGCGCCCGGCAGCGCCGACCGACCTGGATTCGAGGAACGATCATGACCGACGTCGTCACCATCACCAACCTGAGCGTGTCGTTCTCCACGGATGCCGGCGCCGTCACCGCCGTCGACGGCGTGAGCCTGCGAGTCGCTCCCGGAGAAGTGCTTGCCATCGTCGGCGAGAGCGGCAGCGGTAAATCCGTCACCGCCAAGACCATCCTCGGGCTGCTCCCCGAGACGGCGACCGCGCAGGGCACGGTGTTCCTCAGCAGCAAAGACGGCTCGCACAAGAACGACGTGCTGTCCGTGACCGGCAGCACCCTGCGTCAACTGCGCGGCACCGACGTGTCGATGGTCTTCCAAGAGCCGTCGACCGCGCTGAACCCGGTGTTCACCGTGGGCTGGCAGATCATGGAAGGCATCCGCTCACACGGCAAAGTCAGCCGCGCCGACGCCAAACGCAAAGCCATCGACATTCTCGGCAGGGTAGGCATCCCCGACCCCGAGGTGCGGGTGAACTACTACCCGCACCAGTTCTCCGGCGGTCAGAAACAGCGGGTAGTCATCGCCATGGCCCTTGTGCTGGATCCGGGACTCATCGTGGCCGACGAACCCACCACGGCGCTCGACGTGACCGTGCAGGCCGAGATCCTCGACCTGCTGCGGCGCTGCCGCGACGAATTCGGTACCGCTATCGTGCTCATCACCCACAACATGGGTGTCGTGGCCGACCTCGCCGACCGGGTCGCCGTGATGTACGAGGGCAAACTGGTGGAGCAGGCCCCCGCGCAGGAACTGTTCTCCAACCCGCGGCACGAGTACACCCGGCGGCTACTGGCCGCGGTGCCGCACGTCGGCCAGGGCATCGAGCGTGCAGCTCTGCGGTTGAACGCCCGTGAACCCGACTGGGCCGCATCCGTTCCCGTCGTCGAAGCCCGCAACCTGCGCATCGAATACCCCGGCCGGCTCGGCCGCGGCGGGTTCACCGCCGTCGATGGCGTCAGCTTCGCCATCCGCCCCGGCGAGGTGATGGGCCTGGTCGGCGAGAGCGGATCGGGCAAAACCACCATCGGCCGGGCGATCGCCGGACTCACCCGCGTCACCGACGGGTCGCTCCAGGTGCTCGGCCACGAAATGAACGGTTTTCGGGAACGCAAGTTCCGGGCCCTGCGCAGCGACATCGGGTTCGTCTTCCAAGACCCGGCGTCCAGCTTCAACCCGTTGCTGACCATCGCCGAATGCGTGGCCGAACCGCTCATCGTGCACGGCCGAGCCCGCACCCCGCAGGCCGCCCGCGGCCGGGTCAATGAACTGCTTGAGGCGGTGCAGCTGCCCCGAGCCTTCGGCGACCGCTACCCGCACGAACTCAGCGGTGGGCAACGCCAACGCGCCAGCTTGGCCCGGTCACTGGCCCTGGAACCGACGCTGCTCATCGCCGATGAGCCCACGTCGGCGCTGGACGTTTCGGTGCAGGCGAAGGTGTTGGAGCTGTTCGCCGAGCTGCAACGCGAACTCGGCTTCGCCGCGCTGTTCATCAGCCACGACCTCGCCGTTGTCGACATTCTCGCGGACCGTATCGCGGTGCTCTACAAGGGCAAACTCGTGGAGGAGGGCACCGGAGCCGAGGTGCTCGGCGCCCCGAAAGACCCGTACACGAAGCGGCTGCTGGCGTCACTTCCGGTTCCGGACCCGGCAGAGCAGGCCGCCCGGCGTAAGGGCCTGCTCCCGTTGCAGGAGGCCCTCTAGTGCGCGGGGTTCGCTCATGACCGACACCGGGGCATCCGCCCGGTCGATCGTGCTGGACGACCTCACGATCGAGTATCCGGCCCGCGGCGTGAGCCCCGCCTTCACCGCCGTGCACGGGCTCACCCTCGCCCTCGCGCCCGGAGAGGTGCTCGGCATTCTCGGCGAGAGCGGGTCGGGCAAGAGCACCCTGGCACGGGTGCTGTCCGGGGACGGCTTTCAGGCCGATCCGGGCGCGGGTACCCGCCCGCGGATCATCGGCGGCGCCGCCACCGTGTTGGGACACCCGCTGCGCGGCATCCGCCGCCGTGCCCTGAGCCGGCTCACCTTCGAGGTGGGCCTGCTGGCGCAGAACGCCGCCGAACTGCTGCCGCCCACGCTGACCGTGGCCGAGGTCGTGGCGGTGCCCATTCTGGAACGCGACGCCCGGTACAACCGCAATGCCCTCGGCGCTCGCGTGGCGACCATGGTCGACGCCGTACGGCTGCCGCTGGCCGTGCTGGGTAAATACCCCTACGAGCTCTCCACCGGGCAGCGGCAGCGCGTGGCGCTGGCCCGTGCGCTGGTCTGCGAACCCACCCTGCTCATCGCCGACGAACCCACCGCCGGGGTGGACGTTCTGGTGCGTGACGCCGTGGTCGACCTCATCGGTGAACTGCAGCGGGAACGGGCGTTCTCCGCCCTGGTGATCAGCAACGACCTCGCGGTGCTGCGCCGCATCGCCGGCCGCATCGGGGTGATGCACCAGGGCATGCTCGTGGGTCTGGGCGCCATCGACGAGGTGTTCAACGATCCGTGGCACCCGTACGTGGCGCAGCTCGCACTGGCGCTGCACGCCGAGCACGAGCAGGAGCAGGAGCAGGAGCAGCACCAAGAGAACCAGATCGAGTCCGTGATCGACACGCAGACCGACGCGGCCCTCGATGACTAACCGGCACTCGGCTGTGCCCCAACACGTGGCCGTGCTCGGCGACCCCGCACCTGCGTGGGCGTCGGCGGACCAACCGCCAGCCGGGCCGATCGCGATCGAACCCACTCCCAACCCGGTGTTCGCCGCGGCCGTCACCGCGGGCGGCGGAACGGTGGCTCCGCTGGACGAGGCCACCCGCGGCCTGATCTGGCCGTCGTATGCCCGCGCCGGGGAACTGGGTGACGTGCTCGCCCGGCACCCCGACATTGGCTGGGTGCAGCTACCGTGGGCGGGCGTTGACGCGTTCGCCGACGTGCTCGTCGCGCCCGCCCACGCCGGCCGGCTCGTAACGAGCGCCAAGGGCGCGTTCGCCCAGCCGGTCGCCGAGCACGCGCTGGCGCTCACCCTGGCCCTCATGCGGGTGCTGCCCCAGCGCGCCCGCGCCCGGGAATGGAACCCGGAACCGTCGGGCCGGTCGCTGTACCGAGCCCGGGTGGTCATCATCGGCGCCGGCGGCATCGCCCGCGAACTGATTGCCCTGCTGGCCCCGTTCCAGACCACGATCACCGTGGTGCGCCGGTCCCACGAGCCCGTACCCGGCGCACACCGC
>JBBQYN010000071.1:0-9645 GCA_038208655.1 Actinomycetales bacterium | reverse complement strand
CTGGTGCGGTCGATCGCCGCCGAAACCGCCCCGATCATGATGCCGGTCGGGCACTTTGACCCCCTCGACTTCGCCAGGCACGCCGAACGGCTGAGCGAACCGCTGCGCTACACCTCGCTGGTGCCCGTTCAGTTGGCCCGGCTGCTCGACGCCGCGGCCGTCCACCCCGGAGTGGGCGAGGTGCTGCGCCGCTTCACCGCGATCCTGGTGGGCGGTCAGGCCGTGCCGCCCGAGCTGGTGGCACGCGCCCGGGCCGCCCGGGTGAACTTCGTGCGCACCTATGGCTCATCGGAGACGGCCGGCGGCTGCGTGTACAACGGGCAGCCCATCGGCACCACCCGGGTGCGTGCCGTCGACGGGCAGCTGCAGATCAGCGGCCCGGTGCTCGCCGACGGGTACCTCGACGACCCCGACCGCACCGCGGCACACTTCGTGCTGGAGGCCGGAACCCGCTGGTATCGCACCGGCGACCTCGGCGAGATCGACTCCGCCGGCCACGTGAGCGTGACCGGCCGGGCGGACAACGTGATCATCTCCGGCGGCGAGAAAGTGTCGCTCGACGCCGTGCAGGCCCTCGTGCGCCGGCAGCCGCGTTTCGCCGACGCCCTGGTGGTGGGCGCCGACCACCCGGAATGGGGCCAGGTTCCCGTGATCGTTCTGGCCGGCGACATTCTGGCCGGCGACATTCAGGCCGGCGACGCCCAAACCAGTGACGCCCTGGCCGGCCTCGGCGACGCGGTCGCCCGCGACCTCGGCCGGGCGGCCCGGCCGGCACGCCTGGTGGTGGTGGCCGAGATTCCTCTGCTGGCATCGGGTAAACCCGACCTGCGCGCCCTCACGACCCTGGCCGCGCTCGCCCCAGAGCCCGGCGCGACGCCGTAACATAGGGGCGTGGCACAGGGAGCGCGGCCGAACAGGCCCCAAAAACAGCAGGCAGTATCCGAGCAGGCCTCGACGGGCGCCGCGAAGCCGAAGGTGGTCACCCACGGCAAGTCCGGCAACCCGGCCCGGCGCAACGCCCCGCGCAAAGGCCCGGCGGCTGTGACCCCGGCTACCGCGTCGGACTGGATTTCCGGTGCCCGGCTGCGCACGCTTCCGCTGGCGATCGCCCCGGTCGCCCTGGGAACGGGAGCGGCCATCGTGGCGTCGGCGCCCGGTGAATACCACTGGGTGCGCGCCCTGCTCGCCCTCGCTGTGGCGCTCTGCCTGCAGATCGGCGTGAACTACGCCAACGACTACTCCGACGGCATTCGCGGCACCGACGACAACCGCATCGGCCCGGCACGCCTGACCGGCAGCGGAGCGGCCGCCGCCCGAACCGTACTCATCGTGGCGCTGAGCTTCTTCGCCCTTGCCGCCCTCGCGGGCCTGGCCCTCGTGGTTCTCACTCAGGCCTGGTGGCTGCTGCTCGTGGGCGCCGCCGCGATCACCGCCGCCTGGTTTTACACCGGCGGTAAGCATCCGTACGGCTACTTCGGTCTGGGCGAATTGTTCGTGTTCGTGTTCTTCGGACTCGTCGCCACGCTCGGCACCACCTTCGTGCAGGTCGGTACCGTCAACGTGGAAAGCTGGCTCGGCGGTATCAGCATCGGCCTGATCGCCTGCGCCGTGCTCATGGTGAACAACCTGCGAGACCTGGCACCCGACCGGGCCTCCGGTAAGCGCACCCTCGCGGTGCTGCTGGGCAAAACCGCTGGCCGCATCGTGTTCTGCCTCATGCTGCTGTTGCCGTTCGTGGCGGTGGGGTTCTTCACGCTGTTCTATCCGCTGGCCTACCTGAGCTTCTTCGTGCTGCTCCTGGCCGTGCCGGCCTGCCTGATCACGGTGACCGCGCGCACCGCGCAAGAACTAATTCTTGCCCTGAAACTCACCAGTTTCGCCGGGCTCGCCTACGGTCTGCTGCTCGGTATCGCCTTCGCGTTCTGACCCGGCCGCGGAAGCCGCCGCCGGAGTAGCCGCGGGAGCGGATGTCTGCGCGGTCGCCCGGGCGCGAGCCGCGGCGTCTTCGGCGCGGATCGCGGCGTCTTCGGTGTCGGCGTCGATGTGCGTGGCCGGGGTCTCCCGGTGCCGGGCCGCGTACAGGTCACGCGACAGTGCGCTGCGGGAACTGCGCAGGAACAGGTACGACAGGCACACGCCGATCAGGGCGGCCAGGACGGCGGCGATCCAGACCTTCAGGCCCAGCAGCAGCAGGACCGCCAGGGGAACGGCGAACATCAGCACCCGAAGTGCGGAATAGGTGAGCCATGCGGGGACAGTCTTCATGGCTCTAGCCTAAGACGCCGACCCGAGCGGATGAACCCCGGGGCGCTCCCCGAAGGGCACTGTCAGCGGGCGCTCACCCTACACACGGCTGACCGGCCTACACTGAGGGCATGCCCCGCCTGTTGTTCGGTCTTGGACTGATCGTGATCATCCTCACTGTGTATGCCTTGGTTGACTGCGCCCTTTTTGATCGATCCCGGATTCGGGGATTGCCGCGCTGGGTCTGGATCTTTGTGATCGTGTTCGTGCCGCTGATCGGTCCGCTGCTGTGGCTGTTCGTGGGCCGCGGCAAGAAGCGTGGCCCGGTTGGCCGCATGCCGCGTTCCACCGCACCCGACGACGACCCCGAGTTTCTGCGGGGCCTGGACCGGGAGAAGAAAGAGCGCGAACGCATCCGCCTGCTTGAGGAAGAACTCGCGAAGCTGGACGACCCCGACTCTACCGGGAATGCCCCCGGTGGAACCGATGTCGCCGACTCCGACCCGAAAAAGTCCGACCCCGGTGAGGGCGACCTCCCCGGCCGTCGGGATGCCTGACTTCGAGTGACGCCTGCCGCGACGCAGTCTGAGGCCGTCTCGATCGCCAGCCCGGCAACGGACTTCAGCGTGCGACTGCTGCGAGCCTTCGTTCGTCTCGGCGTGCGTGACGTGGTGCTCAGCCCCGGGGCACGGTCCCAGGCCCTCGCGCTGGTGGCGGCCGAGCTGGAACGCCTCGGTGAGGTGCGTCTGCACGTGCGTATTGACGAACGCGGCGCCGGTTTTCTGGCCCTCGGGCTGGCCCTGGAAACCAGGGTGCCCGCCCTGGTGATCATGACCTCCGGCACCGCGGTCGCCAACCTGCACCCCGCGGTCCTGGAAGCGCACCACTCCAACGTGCCCCTGATCGTGCTCAGCGCCGACCGGCCCGAGGAACTGCGCGGCATCCGCTCGAATCAGACCACGGTTCAACCGGGCCTGTTCGGTGTCGCCACCCGTCTGGCCGAAGACACCGCGGCGCCCGGATCCGACCACACCGTCGATGCCGAGGCCCTCGCGGGCCGGGCAACGGATGCCGCGCTCGGCACCCACACGCACACTCCCGGCCCGGCGCACCTGAACCTCGCCTTTCGAGAGCCGCTGTCGGCCGCGATCACCCTCGCCCCGGCACCCGCACCGACCCCGGTTCTGATTGCATCCGAACCCATCGCAGCCGAATCCATTGCAGCCGAACCTGGCGAGCCCGCGCTCATCGAGCCCGTGCCCAACACCGTCGTCATCGCCGGCGCCGGTTCCGGTCCGCAGGCCGAGGCGTTCGCCCGCGCCGGCGGCTGGCCGTTGCTGGCGGAGGTCAGCAGCGCCGCCCGGTTCGGACCGAACCTCGTGGTGGCCTACCGGGAGTTGCTGCGCGAACCCGACTTCGGTGGCCGGGTGCAACGCGTAATCGTGTTCGGGCACCCCACGCTCAGCCGTGAGATCCCGCAACTGTTGGAACGTGACGGCGTCGACGTGATCGTGGTGGCCCCGGTCGGCACGGAACGGTACAACCCCGGCCGCCGCGTGCGAGAGTTCCACCGATCGGTCGCCGCCTCCCCGGCCAGCATCGCCGCCGCCGACAGCACCGACTCCCGCCGCTGGCGCGGCCGCTGGGTGATCACCAGCCGAGAACTGCTGCTGGGCGGCCCCGACGAGGCTCCCGCCATCGATGCCCGCGGCATCACGCGCACCGAACTGGCCTATCTGAAGGCACCGGTCACCCGGGCGATGCTCGTCGACGCCGTCTGGAAGGCCTCCTGGCCGCACGACCGGCTCGTATTCGGGGCGTCCCGCCTCATTCGTGACGCCGACCGTCGGGTGCCCGGCAAGAAGATCACCGTGCACGCCAACCGCGGCCTGGCCGGAATCGATGGCACCGTGGCGACCGCGTACGGCATCGCCGTGGCCAGCCAGGCCGGCACGGAACCGCGCTCGGCCGGGACCACCCGGCTGCTGCTGGGCGACATCACCCTGCTGCACGACGTGGGCTCGTTGCTGCTGACCCCGGGGGAGGCGCAGCCGCGCCTGCAGGTGATCGTGGGCGTCGACGGCGGTGGCAGCATCTTCGACGGGCTCGAAGTGGCGCAGAGCGCCCCGCCGGCCGCCCTCGAGCGGGTGCTGTTCACGCCCCGCACGGTCGACCTCGCCGCATTGGCCGCCGCCTACGGCTGGCAGTACGCCCGGGCTGCAACCCGCAGCGACCTGGAACACGCCCTCACGGCCGCGCCGCTCTCACCGACGCTGCTCGAAGTGCCGCTGGATCGTTAGCCGAAGGCTTCCACAATGGGCCGGAATTTCATCTTCGTCTCGGCGAGTTCATGGTCGGGGTCGGAGTCCAGCACGATGCCGCAGCCCGCGTAGGCCGTCACGTCGCCCTCCGGGGTGATCTGCGCGCAGCGCAGCGCGATGGCCCACTCGCCGTCACCGTCGGCGCCTACCCAGCCCACAGGCCCGGCGTAACGGCCGCGGTCGAAGGGTTCGAGCGCGCGAATCAACGCCAACGCGGCCGGTGTGGGGGTGCCGGCGACCGCCGCGGTGGGGTGCATGGCCGCCACGAGGTCCAGCGAGGTGGAGCCGTCGCTCAGCGTGCCTTCCACGTCGGTGGCCAGGTGCCACAGGTTGGGCAGCTTGATGGTGAAAGGAATCTCACTTGCCGCCAGCACCGAGGTGTGCGGTCGCAGCGACGTGAGCACGCTCTGCACCGCGAACTCGTGCTCATCGCCGTCTTTGCTGCTGGTGGCCAGGGCGAGGGCCGCTTCGAGGTCGGCCGCGGCATCCGTTCCCCGCGAAATGGTTCCGGCCAGTACCCGGGCGTTGACCTCGCCGTGGTCGGCGCGGATCAGGGTCTCCGGGCTGGAACCCACGAGGCCGTCGACGGCGTAGGTCCAGCAGTCCGGGTAGCCCAGCGCGAGGGTGGTCAGCACGCGGCGCACGTCGCTCTCGGCCGGCAGCCGGCCGACCAGGTCACGGGCCAACACCACCTTGTTCACGTCGAGGGCGGCGATGTGGCCGATGCCCGCGGTCACGGCATCACGAAAACCGTCGGGCGTCATGGCGCCCGGGCGCAACGCGATGCGGTACTCGTGGCCGAGTGGCCGCGGCGTGACGCCGAGGTCGGGGGCGGTCTGACCGGTCGGCCAGATGCGGGTGACCCAGCACTGGCCGTCTTCCCGGCCCACGATGACCTGCGGAACGATCAGCACGCTGCTCTGGGTGGACGTATCGTCGAACGCGAAAGACCCGAAGGCCAACAGCCCGGTTCCCGTGCGGGCCAGTGGGTCGGTCACGGTGGCCCGCGCCACGACGGCACGCCACGCGGCGGCCGCGTCGGCGATGCGGTGCGGGCCGGAGAATTCCAGCCGCAGGGCCACGCCGATGCCGGCCAGGCCCTGGTTGCGGCGCATCCACAGCAACGGTTCACGCTGGTCCAGCAGCGGGATAAGTTGGCGAATATCGGCGATGGAGGTGGTTTCGACCGTCAGGGCCTGCGTATTCACGTCAGTAGCCTACGCCCGCGCCGGCCGTGGGCCTGTGGGTGTGCCGGGCGTCCCGCTGTGGGCCGTGCTGAATGCCCGCAACATCCTAGAATAGAACAGTGAATAGAGCAGACCTCAATAAACGGCCCGCCCAGGTGGCGGCGATGTTCGACGAGGTCGCTGCGCACTACGACCGCACCAATGCGCTGCTGTCTGCGGGCAACGCGGCACTGTGGCGCATGGCCACGACCCGGGCCGTGGCGCCCCAGCCCGGCGAGCGAATTCTCGACATCGCCGCCGGTACCGGAACCTCCAGCGCCGCGCTGGCCAAGACCGGCGCGCACGTCGTGGCCGCCGATTTCAGCGAGGGCATGATCGAGGTCGGCCGACGCCGTCAGGCAGGCAACGCAAACATCGAATTCGTTCAAGCGGATGCCACGGCGCTGCCCTTCGCGGACAACGAGTTCGACGCCGTCACCATCTCCTTCGGCCTGCGCAACGTTGTCGAGCCCAAGAAGGCGCTCGCCGAGTTCTACCGGGTCACTAAGCCCGGCGGGCGCGTCGTGATCTGCGAGTTCTCCACGCCGCCGACAGCGCTCGTGCGTCAGAGCTACTTCACGTATCTCAACACCGTTATGCCCGCCGTGGTGCGCCTGGTTTCCTCCAACGCCGAGGCCTACGACTACCTCGGCGAATCGATTGCGGCCTGGCCCGCCCAGGCCACCCTGAGCACGTGGCTGCAGAACGCCGGCTACAGCGCCGTGGCGTACCGCAACCTCACGCTCGGTATCGTCGCCCTGCACCGCGGGATCAAGACCGCGGACACCGCCACCTCCGCTGCCGAGAGCACCGGGGCCCCTGCGCCCACGGCGCCGGCCGCCTGAACCATCGATAAGGCTGACACCGTGAAATCGAGAGCCCCCGTCGTGCGCCGAAGCCCGTCGATCGCGTCGCAGGTCGGCCTGAGTGACCGCTTCTTCTCCAGCGCCTCCGACCGAGGCCTGGCGGCCAACATCGACGCCGGCATCGCCGAGATCGAGACCGCGCTCGTAGCCGAACTGGTCTTCCCCAACGAGATCGCGAACGTCACCAGCCGATACCTCGTGAACGCGGGCGGCAAACGGGTACGCCCGATGCTGGCGCTGCTCACCGCCCACCTGGGCGACGGTGTGACTCCCGACGTCGTCACGGCGGCGACGGCCATCGAGCTGACCCACCTGGCCTCGCTGTACCACGACGATGTGATGGACGACGCCGACAAGCGTCGCGGCGTCCCGAGCGCGCAGACGGTCTGGGGCAACTCGATCGCCATCCTCACCGGTGACCTGCTCTTCGCCCGGGCCAGCCAGCTGATGTCCCGGCTCGGGGAACGCGCCATCCGCTTGCAGGCCGTTACCTTCTAACGCCTCGTGATGGGTCAGTTCCGGGAGACTGTGGGCCCGGCGGTCGGCGAAGACCCCGTGGAGCATTACATCCAGGTGTTGGCCGGCAAGACCGGTTCTCTCATCGCGGCCGCCGCGCAGGCCGGAGTGGTCTTCGCAGCCGCCCCGGACCGTTTCGAGCAGCCGGTCGTCGAATTCGGCGAGAAAATCGGCGTGGCCTTCCAGCTCATCGACGATGTGCTCGACCTCAGCCCGCAGCCGCAGGAAACCGGCAAGGTGCCCGGCACCGACCTGCGGGCCGGCGTGGTGACGCTGCCGCTGCTGCGCCTGCGGGAACGTGCGGGGACGGATGCCTCCGCGGCCGACCTGCTCGCCCGTCTCGACCGCGACGTGATCAACACCGGCAGCCCCTCCGGCGATGCCGAGCACCCCGGAACTGCGACCGATACCGCCGCCGCGGATGCGGCCATCGCCGCCCTGCGCGACCACCCGGTCACGGCCGAGACGCTCGCCGAGGCGCACGGCTGGGCCCGCGACGCCGTGGCCGCACTCGCGCCGCTGCCCGACGGCTCGGTGAAGAAGGCGCTCAGCCGCTTCGCCGAATCGATCGTGGAACGCTCCAAGTGACCAAACTGCGCCTGGCGATAGTGGGGGCCGGCCCGGCCGGCATCTACGCGGCCGACATTTTGCTCAAGGCGGAACGCAAGTTCGACGTCTCGATCGACCTGTTCGACCACCTGCCCGCCCCCTACGGCCTGGTGCGCTACGGGGTGGCCCCCGACCACCCGCGCATCAAGGGCATCATCACTGCGCTGCGCGAGGTGCTCGACCGCGGCGATATTCGCGTGTTCGGCAACGTGCGGTTCGGGCAGGACCTCACCCTGGACGACCTGAAAAAGCACTACAACGCCGTGATCTTCTCGACGGGGGCCGTGCGTGACGCCGACCTCAGCATTCCCGGCATCGACCTGGCAGGCTCGTACGGCGCCGCCGACTTCGTGAGCTGGTTCGACGGGCACCCCGACTTCGGGCGCACCTGGCCGCTTGAGGCCCGCGAGATCGCCGTGATCGGCAACGGAAACGTGGCGCTCGACGTCTCCCGCATGCTCGTCAAGCATGCCGAAGATCTGCTCAGCACCGAGATTCCGGCCAACGTCTACGAGGGCCTCGCGTCGTCACCGGTGACCGACGTGCACGTCTTCGGGCGGCGCGGGCCGACATCCGTCAAGTTCACACCGCTGGAGCTGCGCGAAATCGGCGAGCTCAACGACGTGGACATCATCGTGCACGAGGAAGACTTCGACTACGACGACGCTGCCCGGGCTGCGGTGGCCGGGAACAAGCAGGTTTTCGTGATCGACAAGATCATGCAGAAGTGGCGCCTGCTGCGTCAGACCGAGCAGCCGCAGGCCTCCCGGAGGCTGCACCTGCATTTCTTCGCCAAACCTCTCGAAGTCGTCGACGACGGCACCGGCCGGGTCGGCGCCTTCCGCTGGGAACGCACCGCTCCCGACGGCGAGGGTGGTGTCATAGGAACCGGAGAGATTCGAGAACTGCCCATTCAGGCCATCTACCGGGCCGTGGGCTACTTCGGTTCATCGCTGCCTGATGTGCCGTTCGACAAGAAGCGCGGCATCATTCCCAACCGGGAGGGCCAGGTGCTGCGCCGCGACCCCACCGCGGGCACCGGCGGGGCTTTCACACAGCAGATGTACGGTGTGTACGCGACCGGCTGGATCAAGCGTGGACCGGTCGGCCTGATCGGGCACACCAAGAGTGACGCCATGGAAACCATCCGTCACCTGATCAACGACGCCGGCAACTGGTGGCGCCCGGAATCACCCTCCGAAGAGAGCATCGTGGCGTTGCTCGACGCGCGCGCCATCGAGTACACCAGCCTGGACGGCTGGCACAGCCTCGACCAGCACGAACTGGCCCTGGGCGCCGCGGCCGGCCGGCTGCGGGTCAAGGTCGTACCGCGCGACGAGATGGTGAGCATCTCCCGCGGCGAGTAAGCCTGGTTCCCGGCCGGGCGGCATCCGTTACAGAAGCTGAACGGATGCCGACTGCCGGGCTGGTGAGCCTCTAGCGGAAGTTCACGAACTGCAGGGCCACGTCGAGGTCCTTGCCCTTGAGCAGTGCCATCACGGCCTGCAGGTCGTCGCGGCTCTTGGAGCTCACCCGCAGTTCATCGCCCTGTATCTGGCTCTTAACACCCTTGGGGCCTTCATCGCGAATGATCTTGCCGATCTTCTTCGCGTTCTCCTGGTCGATGCCGGCCTTCATGCTCGTCTCGATGCGGTACTCCTTGCCGGAGGCGAAGGGCTCCCCGGCATCGAGGCTGCGCAGCGAGATGCCACGCTTGATGAGCTTCGCCTCGAAAACCTCGAGGATCGCCTTGACACGCTCTTCCGTGTTGGCCTTCATGAGCACCTTCTCGCCGCTCATGGCGATGGACGCGCCCACGTTCTTGAAGTCATAACGCTGGGCCACCTCCTTGTGCGCCTGGTT
>JBBQYN010000070.1:0-9676 GCA_038208655.1 Actinomycetales bacterium | reverse complement strand
CCGATCATCGATGCGGACCCGACAGACCCCGCCGCGGGCCCGGTCGATGTGGACCCCCGCTCGATCGGCGAACAACGCGCGGCGATCATGCAGGCGATGTTCGAAAACATCGCCGCCGACCCCCGCACCCCGCCCATGGCCGGGGCGGCGCCGCAGGTCAAGATCCACGTCAACGTGCGCGATCTCGAGAACGACAAGGGTGTCGGGTGGATAGACGGGCAGGAAGCCCCGATCTCGATGCGTGCGGTACGGCAGACCATCTGTAGTGGCGGCAGCCAAGGAATCCTGTTCGACCGCAACGACGCGTTCGTGAAGCTGGGGAAGAAGAACCGAACCTTCACGAAGAAGCAACGCCTCGCCATCAGCTCCCGAGACGGCGGCTGCATCATTCCCGGATGCAACGTTCCCGCGTACTGGACCCAGATCCATCACGTGACGCCCTGGAAACTCGACAAACACACCGAGATCGACAACGGCGTGTGCCTGTGCCGGCGGCATCACGCCGAGATTGAACAGTCTGGCTGGCAGATCATGATGGACATGGGCAGGCCGATGGTGCGCGGGCCGGTATGGGCTGACCCGAGCCAGACCTGGCGGCCCGCCCAGACGCACCGCGCGAATCGGCCGGTCAGCGCCTGAACCTGCGCCCTAGAACACGGTCAGACCGCGCTCGCGAAACTGGGCGCGCACGCGGTCTTGCAGCGCGGCATCCGGTGATGTCACCCCGTGCAGGGGGTAGGTGATGCCGAGCCGGTTCCATTTACTCTCCCCCATCTGGTGAAAGGGCAGCACCTCGGCTCGCTGCACGTTGGGCCAGCGCGCCACGATGTCGGCGACGGCGGCCACGTTCTCCACGGCGTCGGTGAGCCCGGGCACCAGCACGAACCGCACCCACACCGCGGTGCCGCGCGCCGCCAGCCGATCGCCGAACGCGACGGTCGGCGCGAGCTCCCGACCGGTCACGGCGCGGTAGGTGTCAGGTAGACCCGACTTCACGTCGAGCAGCACCAGGTCGACGTTATCGAGCAGCGCGTCCGATGCCCGGGCGCCGAGGTACCCGGAGGTGTCCAGGGCGGTATGCACACCGAGCGCCCGGCACTGGGCCAGCAGCCGGGCCACGACGGCCGGCTGCATGAGCGGCTCCCCGCCCGACAAGGTCACCCCGCCGCCACTCGCGGTGAAGATGCCCCGGTAACGTCGAATGCGCTGCACCAGCTCCGTCACCGGGGTCAACTCGTCGTCATGCATCTTGCGCTGGATGACGTCGCGCACGTTGATCTCACCCTGCCAGGCTCCGGGGGCGAAGCCCACCCACCCACCCGCTGTGCGTGTCGGTGTGGGTGTCGGTGCTGCTGTCGCGCGGGGTCTGGCCGGCGGCCTCGTGGGCGCCGCGAGTGGGGTGGGTCAGGGGCGCTTCAGCTCGGGGAACTGGTCGTCGCGCCATTCCCCGTCAAGGCGCTCGCCACGGCTGGCCGCGTCGTTCTCGCGGGCGCGCAGTTCCACCCGGCGGATCTTGCCCGAACTGGTCTTGGGCAGCTCGAAGAATTCGACCCGGCGCACCCGCATGTACGGCGGCAGACCGACCCGGGCGTGCCGCAGCACGGCCAGGGCCGTCTCACGGTTGGCCGGCCAGCCGGCGGCCAGGTGCACGTAGGCCTTGGTGATGTTCAGCCGGGTGTCATCGGGCGCGGGGACCACCGCGGCTTCGGCGACGGCCGGGTGTTCGATCAGCACGCTCTCCACTTCGAAGGGCGAGACCTTGTAGTCGGAGGATTTGAATACGTCGTCGGTGCGGCCGATGAAGGTGAGGTAACCGTTGGGTTCCCGGCGGGCCACGTCCCCGGTGCGAAAATACCCGTCGCGGGTGGCTTCGGCGGTGCGGGCGGGGTCGCCGTGGTAGCCCTGCATCAGGTTCACGGCACGGCTGCTCAGGTCCAGGCAGATCTCGCCCTCCTCTGCCGGCAGGCCGGTGATCGGGTCGAGCAGGGCGATGCTCACGCCGGGCAGGGCAAGGCCCATCGAACCGGCGAGCAGCGCCGACCCGGGGGCGTTGCCCACGATTGCGGTCGTCTCGGTCTGCCCGTAGCCGTCGCGGATGGTGAGGCCCCAGGCCCGATCGATCTGGGCGATCACCTCGGGGTTCAGCGGTTCTCCGGCCGAGAGCAGTTCCCGCAGGTGTTCGGGCCGGGCGCCCACGTCCGCCTGGATCAGCATTCGCCAGACCGTGGGCGGCGCGCAGAACGTGCTCACCCCGGCCCGGTGCAGTTGCTCGCGCAGCGCGACGGGGTCGAAGGTGGAGTAGTTATACACGAAGACGGTCGCTTCCGCGATCCACGGCGCGAAGAAGCAGCTCCAGGCGTGCTTGCCCCAGCCCGGGGAGCTGATGGCGAGGTGCACATCACCGGGCCGCAGGCCCAGCCAGTACATGGTGCTGAGGTGACCCACCGGGTAGGACACCTGGGTGTGCAGCACCATCTTGGGCTTGCTGGTGGTGCCGGAGGTGAAATAGATCAGCGACGGGTCATCGGATGCCACGGGCACTGCTTCGGCCAGGGGCTCGGCCCGGGCGGAATCCGCGTAGTCGAGCCAGCCGACGCCATCCGTTGCCCCTGCTGTGCCTGTCGAAGCGGATGCCGGCACGCCGACACGGATGCGGGTGAAACCACCGGCCACCCCCGCGAACTTGCCGGCATCGCGGGCGTTCACGATGACGTGCTGCACACCGCCGCGGTCAACCCGGTCGGCGAGGTCGGTCGCGGAGAGCATCTCCGAGGTGGGCATGATCACGGCGCCGACCTTCATGATAGCCAGCATCGATTCCCAGATCTCGACCTGGTTGCCCAGCATGAGCATCACGTGGTCGCCCCGGGCGACGCCCACCTCGACCAGCCAGCCGGCCACCCGATCGGAGCGCTCCTTCATCTGCGCAAAGCTGATCTTCTGTTCGCTGCCGTCTTCTTCAACAAGCCAGAGGGCGATGCGGTCGTTGTCCGCGGCGATCACGTCAAACCAGTCGGTGGCCCAGTTGAAACGGGGCCCCACATCGGGCCAGTCGAATGCGGCCGACGCGGCCGCGTGGTCGCTGCGCAGGCTGAGCAGCAGGTCGCGGGCGGCGCGATAATTCGTGGTACTGCGAGCGACGTCGGTCGAGTATTCCGGAACAGTCATGCTGCCCATTCTGTCGTACCGCATATGCCGCGCGGGGCACACCCGCGCGGAATCAGGCGACGGGGGCGGCGACCAGGTCGATGCTGCGCTCCCAGAGCTGCTGCGCCAGGGCGGGGTCGGCGGCCTGGCGGTTCTTGCGGGCGGGTTTGCGCTTCTCGTAGTACTCGCCCGGGGTCCAGTCTACGTTCGGGGTGGCGGTCGCGAGCCAGACCAGGGTGTCGGCGCCCTGCTCGGGGGTTTTCAGCATCCGTTTCAGCGGGGTCTGGTAAACGTGCCGCAGAAAGCTGTGGGAGCCGTGCGAGAAACTCGTGGACACGATGCCCGGGTGGAACGCCGCCGCGTTCAGGCCCTGATCGTGGAAGCGGCGGTGCAGTTCCTGGGTGAAGAGGATGTTGGCCAGTTTGGCGTCGCCGTAGGCCCGGTTCGCGGAATAGCGGTCTTCGGCGTTGAGGTCGTCGATGCTGATCTTGCCAAAGAGCAGGTTGGCGGCGCTGGAGGTGTTGATGACGGTGGCCTGGCTCTGTACCAACCGGTCCAGCAGCAGCGTCGTGAGCAGAAAGGGGGCCAGATGGTTCACCTGGAAGGTCTTCTCGTTGCCGTCGATGGTGCTCTCACGCAGGCCCATCAGTCCGCCGGCGTTGTTGGCGAGCACGTCGATGCGGTCATAGCGGTCCAGCAGGGTGTCGGCGAGCTGGCGCACATGGTCGAGTTCGCTGAAATCCGCCACCGCGAAATCGGCGCCGAGGGAGTCGGCCACCGACCGGGTCTTCGGGGCGGACCGCCCCACGACCACCACGTGATCGCCGCGCGCACTCAGGTTGCGGGCGGCGGCGGCGCCGATGCCGTCGCTGGCGCCGGTGATGATGACGGTGCGTTGTGACATGCGTCCTCTTCTCATGGAGGACACACGCTACCGCACCGAACTGCGAGCCCGGCACACCCGTGCTGACCGGGCGCGCCGGTGGGCCGCGCAGCCCGACCGCGCCGACGGTGCCGGGCTGCGCGGAGCTTCGCGCCGTGAGGGGCGCGGCTACTGAATGTCGGCGTCGGGCGGGGCCAGGCGCACCCCGTGCTGTGTGGTGACGGATGCCACGCCCGCCACGGTCTGCAGCAGCGCCACCCCGTCGGGCGGTACGAACCCGGTGATCATGCCGATCTCGTCCAGCAGCGCGTCCACGGTCATGCCGTGGGCACGCAGGGCCTCGGCCACCCGGCCGAGGTCGTCTGCGTGCCCGTCATCGACGACGACGCTGACCCCGATCATGGCATGACCATGCGTCGTAGGCCTGTGCCTGAGCGTACGCCGCCGAGATTATCGAGACTCATCATGGCTACCGGGACACATCGTCCGAGGAGATGCTCTGGGAGTCCCGTTGCGGTGCGATCACGAGGCCGGAGCCCACGTCCAGTGACGGCGCCAGCAGTCGTTGGCCCTCCTGCACGAGCGTCGCCCAAAGCTGCCGGCCGCGGAACCCGGTGGCCTCCGCCCAGAGGGCGGCGATTCCGGCCACGTGCGGGGTGGCCATGCTGGTGCCGCTGATGGTGTTGTACCGGGTCGGCATCGGCCAGGACGAGAGCACCCGCAGGCCGGGACCGGCAATGTCGACCTGACCGCCGCGCACCGCGTTGGTGCGGGCCGAGAAGAAGGCCACGTCAAGTTCACCGTCGAGGGCGGCCACGGCCATGATGTGCGGGCTGTTGGCCGGCGGGCCGACGAACCCGAAGTTGCCCTGCGGCCGGTTGGCGTTGTTGCCGGCGGCCGCGATGATGAGCGATCCCCGGTTCAGGGCACGGCGACCCGCGGCGGTATACGGCGGGTGCACCTGGGGAACGTTGGCGCCCAGCGACATCGAAATGACCGGGGCTTTGTTGGCGACGGCCCAGTTGATGCCGGCGATGATGCCGCCGTCGCTGCCGGACCCGGCGTTGCTGAGGACCTTGCCCACGAGAATGTCGGCGCCGTAGGCGATGCCGTAGCGCGGGCCGGTCTGCGGGGTCTTCGTGCCCGCGGACGTGCCGATGCAGTGGGTGCCGTGGCCGTGGCCGTCTTGCGGTGCCTCCCCCGGCACGAAGGACTGCGCGGTGACCGAGCGGCCCACGAAGTCGGGGTGGGTCAGGTCGAAGCCGGTGTCGAGCACGGCGACCCGGATGCCCTTGCCCGAGAACGGGCTGGACGGCACCCGGGTGGCCTGCAGGCCCCAGGTGTACGCGCTGGAGTCCACGAAACCGGCCACCTGCACGGGAGCGCGCGTGGCGGTCGACTGCCGCTGCAGAACGTGGTGCACGAGTTCCGGGGAAATCGACAGGATCGGCCCGTGCCGGTCGGACTCAATCGACGTGCCGAGGAATCGGGCTCGGCCGGGGTCGGCCGCGATCACGGCGATGCCCAGCTCGGAGAAGATCGTGGCGTCGGCGTCGGCGACGTTCAGTGGGTCGACGGCCTGATCGGCGAAGTCGCGGGAGTTCGCGACGCTGCTCAAACCGGCCGTGCGCAGGGCTGCCGCCGGGTCCTGCTCGTTGTCGGCGAAGACGACGATGAATCGGCCGGTGGTTTCGAGGGCTTCCGCCCCCGGGGGAAGCACGCCTCGGGCCTGCACGGTGTCTTCGGCTCCGGGTTCAATCATGGTGATGCTCCTTTCACGGTGGTGCGTGGTCACGATCGTGCGGGTCGCGCGGTGCGGTCAGTATCGGCGGGGCCGCGTTACGGCGTCGTTATCGGGGCGTTACCGCTCTGTCCGTGATGGGCGCGCGACAGGGCTGCCGACAGTGCTGCTGATAGAGCTGCTGATAGGGGTCCGGACGGGTCCGGGAATCCGTCGCGATCGCATTGACAAGTCCTGCAGAGCTCGCCATTCTGTCCGCATGGCAGCGTCACCCGCACCAGAATGGGATCTCACATTGCTGTGCTGCTGGCAATTGCGGCACAACGGGGACCGTGTGGAGGTCGGGTCACGGCAAAAACGGTTGATCGCGGCGCTGGCCCTGCTCGGTGCCCGACCGCGGCATTTTCTGGCCGGACTGCTCTGGCCCGACAGCTCCGAACCACAGGCCGCGGGCAACCTGCGTGCCAGCCTGTTTCGCATCTCGCACGATCTGCCTCGACTGGTACAGCCCACTGATCCGCTGGAACTGTGCGCCGGCGTCACCGTCGACCTGCAGCGCGTGCACCAGCTGATCACCGAGGTCATGATGGTGGACACTCCCCCGCATGAGCATGACGACCTGCCCCCGGATGCCTCGGAGGTGCTGCGCGCCGCCGACCTACTGCCGGGCTGGTACGAAGACTGGGTATTGCGGGAGCAGGACCGACTGCAGCAGCAACGTGTGGAGGCGCTGGAGGCGCTCGCCCGGCACCATCTCGCGGTGCGCGATCTGGCGGCCGCCATGGACGCCGCCCGGGCCGCGACCTCGCTGGACCCGCTGCGCGAGAGCGCGCAGCTGATTCTGGTGCGCGGGCACCTGGCCGAGGACAACCCGGCCTCGGCGCTGCGGGTGTATCAGCACTTTCGGCGCTGTCTGGGCAGCGAGCTCGGAATCGCGCCCTCGCCACGCTTCGCCGAGTTGCTCGGCATCGGCGCCACCCCGCGCGCCGATGCCGCACGCGCCGGTTCCGCACGCACGGATGCGCAGCGTGTCGATGCGCACGAAGTCGGCGGGCTGCGCGCCGGCCGGGTGCGCGCATCCGACGTCTCCCGGGTCTAGCGAGTGGGCGATCCACACGGTTACGCTGACCCCATGAACGCGAACGGAGTCGGCGCGCTGCCCTCGGGCATCGACGTCTGGGTGTCAGCACAGCGATGGTTCGCCCAGCGCGGGCATGTCCCGGTGCTCCGCAGCATCGGCGAGTTCTCGCTGCCATCGGGCCGGCCGGGCGTGCGGCTGCGCACGTGCCTCGTCTACGACACCCTCGCGCTGCGGCCGGTGCTGTACCAACTCCCCCTCGCCGAGTACGACCGCCCGGTGCGGGGCGCCGAGGCCTCGCTGATCGGCGAAGCGCCGGGCCTCCGTGCCGACCAGCATGGCCCGAGCGATTTGAGCCGTCCGAGGGACACCGACGGGGGCGCCCGGTACGTCTACGACGGCCCGCACGACCCCGTTTATGCGCAGGCCCTGCTCACGCTGATTCTGGGCGGGCAGGGCTCGGTCGCCCCCGACGGCGTCACCCGCGCGTGGGGGCATGCCGCCGGCACGCGCGCGACGCACGGCCAGGTCTCGGCCAGCCGGGTGCTGAGCGGGGAGCAGTCCAATACCTCGATCATCTGCGAGCTGGTCGATGGCGCGGGCGCCACCGGCCGCCCGGTCATCGTCAAGGTGTTCCGGGCACTGCAGGCCGGTGAGAACCCGGATGTGGCGGTGCAGTCCGCTCTCGCCGCCGCCGGGTCTCGGCTGGTTCCCGAACCGGTCGGCCACGTGACGGGCCAGTGGATGCCTCGGGAGGCGGCATCCGGACGGCTCACCGGGTCGGGCCCGGTTTTGGGGCATCTGGCCGTCGCGCAGGAATTTTTGCCGAACGTGGAAGACGCCTGGCGCACGGCTCTGGCCGCCGCCGAGGCTGGGTGGGATTTTCGTGGCGAGGCGCGTTCGCTGGGGCAGGCGACGGCCGAGGTGCATGCCGACCTCGCGCGGGCGTTTCCCCGGTTGCCGGCGACGCCGGCGCTGATTGAGGGCATCGTCACGGCGATGCGGGCCCGGCTGGCGGCCGCAGTGATCGAGGTGCCCGCGCTCGCCGAGTGCGCGCCTGCGGCGGAGGCGATCATTGCTCGCGCGGCGTCGGCGGATTGGCCGGCCCTGCAGCGCGTTCATGGGGACTACCACCTGGGACAGGTGCTGCGGGTGCCGGGCCGCGGCTGGGTGCTGGTCGATTTCGAGGGTGAACCGTTGCGGCCGCTCAGCGAACGGGTCACCCCCGATGTGGTGCTGCGCGACGTGGCCGGCATGCTGCGTTCCTTCGCCTATGCCGCGAGCACCGTGCAGATGAGCGCCCCGGGGCGAGATCCGGTGCCGGTCGCGCGGTGGGGCGCGGCCTGCCGCGGCGCGTTTCTGAGCGGATACGCCGAACGGTCACCGCTGGACCTCAACCGTGCCGGAGCGATCCTGGTGGCCTTCGAATTGGACAAGGCCGTGTACGAGACGGTTTACGAGACCCGCAACCGCCCGGACTGGCTGCCGATTCCGCTCGGTGCGGTGCGGGCTCTCACCGGCCCGCGGGACACCGCCTTCACCTGAGCGCCGGGCCGCGAGGGCCGGCTTAAATGGTCGAGCGCTGGTTCCGGGCGCCGGGGCTTCGGCTGTAGAGCAGCTCGGGGCGACCGCGCACCCCGTACCGGTGCGTGACCTCGACCAGTCCGGCGCGGCGCAGGTAATCCAGGTAGCGCCGGGCGGTGCCGCGAGCGAGGCCACATGACACCGCCACCTGCACGGCCGTGCTGACCTCACCCTGCCGCAGGGCCTCCAGAACGAGGTCCACGGTCGGTTGCGCGAGGCCCTTCGGCAACCGATTCTCGTCGGCCGCCCGGGCGGCGCGCGGCACCGGATCAGCCCCCACGAGCGGTCGCAGCGGAGCGATCAGCCGGTCGATGTCGTCCTGCCGCAACGGAATCTGGCCCGTGTCACTCGTGGGGCGGGCCAGGAACATGGCGCGGTAGGCCGACAGTCGCAGTTCGAACACCGCCCGCGAGAACGGTTTCACGAGGTAGTCCGACACCCGCGCGGCGGCCGCCTGGCGCACGGTCACGGTTTCGTGCGCCGACGTCACCACGATCACATCAACCTCGTCGAAGGTGAGTGAGCGCAGCCGGTGCAGCACCTCGATGCCGCTGAAGTCGGGCAGGTGCATGTCCAGCAGCACGAGGTCCACCGTCTGTGTCGCCGCGAATTCCACCGCCTCGGCCCCGTTCGCTGCGGTGCCGACCACGACGAACCCGCCGACGCCTTCGAGATAGCGCACGTGCAACCGGCAGACGGATGCGTCATCCTCCACGATCAGCGTGCGGATGCCGGTCACCGGGCGCGTCATCACGCCTCCCCGTCGCGGGCGGGCAGGGTGACGTGAAAGCGGGCGCCACCGAGCTCGGCGGAGCCGACGCTCACCGTGCCGCCGCGGCGCCGCACGGTGTCGCGCACCAGGGCCAGCCCCACCCCGCGGGGAATGTCGATGCCGCCGCGGCGTTCCAGGCGTTTGGTGCTGAAACCCCGGTCGAACACGCGGCGGCGCAACTCCGGGTCCAGCCCGGGCCCGTTATCGCACACCACGAGGCTGAACCCGGTCGCGTCCGATCTCACGGTCACGTCGACCCGTGCGGGTCGGTCAGGTCGGTCAGGTCGGTCGGCGCGGTCGGTGGCAGCGTCGACCGCGTTGGCGAGCAGGTTCGCGATCACGGTCACCTGGTCGTCGTCGGAGCTGCGCGCCGCGGCAACGGAATCCGCATGCAGGCGCAGCTCGCCGCCGTGGGCGCGCAGGGCCCGACCCGGCGCCCCGAGCGCGGCCCGCAGCCGCGCGTCCTGCAAC
>JBBQYN010000069.1:0-9677 GCA_038208655.1 Actinomycetales bacterium | reverse complement strand
CGTCGTCCGAGCGGGACGGACGGTCGTTACCGAAGTCGCGGCGGGGCGGGCGGTCGTCGTTGGAACGGCGCGGGGCGCGGTCCTCGAAACTGCGGGGCGCGCGCTCGGCGCGGTCACCGTAGGAGGGGCGTTCGGTGCGGGCCGGACGCTCCGTGCGGTCGCCGTAGGACGGACGCTCGGTGCGGGGGGCACGGTCGCCGTACGACGGGCGGTCGTTGTTGTACGCGGGACGCTCGGTGCGGGGAGCACGGTCGCCGTAGGCGGGACGCTCCGTGCGGGCCGGACGCTCGGCGCCACGGTCGTTGTTGTAAGACGGACGGTCCGAACGGGGAGCGCTGTTGCGGTCACCGTAGGACGGACGGTCGTTCGAACGCGCCGGGCGGTCGCCGTAGGACGGACGTTCGCTGCGGTCGTTGTTGTAGGCGGGGCGGTCCGAACGGGGAGCGCTGTTGCGGTCACCGTACGACGGACGGTCGTTCGAACGCGCGGGGCGGTCGTTGTTGTACGCGGGGCGCTCGGTGCGCGGTGCGCTTTCGGTGCGGCCGGCGCCGTAGGCGGGGCGGTCTCCGTAGGCGGGACGCTCGTTGTTGCGGGCGGCGCGCTCGTCGGCGTTCCAGCGCTGCTTCTTGGGGGCGCCTTCATCCGCACGGTATCCGCGGTGTCCGGGGCTCTTGCTGCCCTGGTTGTTGGAGCCACCACGATTGGGGGCACCCTTTGCGGAGTACTTCGGGTCGTAATTCTTTCCGCCGGTGGCGGGGTTCTTGCTCTGAGGCATAGAAATGTTCCTGGGTTATGTTTAGTACATGGCAGAACGACGACGCACTTGCGTCGTTTACCTGAGAACCCGGGCAGTCTATGGCCGGGGCCGTTCACATACAGTGATTATTCACCAGCGGATTACTGGGAAACCGGCCCAACTTGACTTACAAACCCATCTGCGCACACGTGAAGAAAGCGCAGTGTCAAGAGCCGACCTATCTACGCTAGCTGATCAGGTAGAAAATGTCACGTCTTGCTACACATTTTTTGGCGGGGCCGGGCCCGCTCAATGACGGTGCTGCAGATCCCACTCCGGAAACGGGTCGGTCGCCGCGCACCACTGGACCGGACCGGACAAGAATTCGGTGTCGCTGAGCAGGCAGGCATTCAGGTTCTGGGTGAGCCGGTTCACCTCAAGGTTGCGGCCGAAGAAGGCGATCTCCTGCCCCCAGGGGGACTCCGGGTCATGGGAGAGCATCTGCGTGGGCTCGAGGGTCACCGTGTCGCCGACACTGCTCCAGGACCCCACCACGCCGGGACGGCTGGCGAGTCGAAATAGCCCGCGTGAGCGCAGAATATCCCCGGACTCCCGGGAATGCTCCGCGAAGAACGCGGCGAGGCGACCGGGGTGAAACGGCCGCACATCGCGGTAGACCACGCAGCTCAGGCCCTGAGGACTCTGCGAGAGCAGGGCGTCGCCGTTCAGTTGGCGCACCCAGCCGGGGCTTCGACCCAACCACTCCAGGATGTTCGGCCGCGGCGCCGGCCAGGAATCGGCGGCGCCCTCACCCTGCTCCGAGAACACGATGAATGTCGACGGGTTCAGCAGGCGCACGAAATCACGGATGTCGCCCCGCACGGCTCGGGGAACGAGGTCGACCTTGTTGATCACCACCACGCTTGCCCACTCGATCTGCTCCACGAGCGCGTCGGCGACGGTGCGCGAGGCATCCGTTTCACCGGGCACGGCGGCGTCGTCATACAGATTGCTCCAGAACCGGGACGCATCAATGACGCTCACCAGGTCACCGAGGTGCGCCTCGCGTGCATCGCCGTGCCGCAGCTCGGATTCGGCAGCCAGAAAGTCGGCAGTGTCGAACGGACTGACCGACGGCGGGGCTTCCACGACGAGCTCCACCGCAGATTGGTCGGCGACGTGGCCCGCGGGGCGGTCCGTGCCGCGCAGCGCGCGGGCCACGACGGATTTGCCGGCGCCGGGCAGGCCGCTGATCACGGTGACTCTGAGAAACGCTTCATTCTGCATGCCTGCTACTCTAATTGATAGCGGTTCTCAATAAGAAATCAGCCGGTGACCCGTGTCACTCAACCTCAACAGAAACGAGACGAACGTGAAGGTACGCAATTCCCTCAAAGCCCTCAAGAAGGTTCCCGGCTCGCAGATCGTGCGCCGGCGCGGCCGCACCTTCGTGATCAACAAGATCAACCCGCGCGCCAAGGCCCGGCAGGGCTGACCGGGGTGGCTGACCGGGAGCGCTGACCGGAGCCGACCGCCCGAGCAGCCCGGTGTCGGGCCCCGACTCAAACTGGGGCGGCCGGGCGACGTGCGGTGACGCGCCCCACGTGGGAAGGTGTGCGCATGGGGATATCGCGACGACGTGCACGTCCAACCAGGTCGGCGTTGGCCGCGGCGGGGCTGGCCGGGGCCTGCGCCCTGCTTTTTCTGAGCGGATGCGCCGGCCCGGCCGGAAACACGGTGTCAACCGGACCCAGCACTCCCCCGTCGAGCACCCCCGCGGCGACCGCCGCACCGACGCCCGCACCCACTCCGACCCCCACACCCACTGCATCGGCACCGGAGGCCGCCGCCGCCTGGAAGATCGGCCCGAACGGCGAGTGTGATGCCGGCCAGCTCGACTTCGCCCTGGAATCCCGCCCGATGGACAGCGCCATGAGCCAGTTCTACTGGAACCTGCAGATGACCAACACCAGCGACACCGCGTGCACGCTCGACGGCTTCCCGCAGGTGACGCTGATCAGCGCCCTCACCGGAGCGAGTCTCGGACCTTCCACCGGACGCGACTCCCCCGAGGCCCAGACAGTGGTCGAGATGCCACCCGGGGCATCCGCGTACAGTCTGCTGCACCTCCGGCAGGCCGGCGTGTACGGCTGCGCCACGGTGCCCGTAACCGAAGTGGCCGTGACGCCGCCGTACTGGGACACGTCGCGCCCCGTCGCGACGCCCGACCAGATCGACGGCTGCGACGACCAAAACATCGAACTGGTGAGCGCGGGGCCGCTGACCGCGACGCCGGCCCCGGGCTAGGCGATGGCCACGCCGACCCGGGTGTCGCCCTGCGCGGCCCGGCGCAGGGCTCGGCGCTCCCGGGGCGCCTCGACCACGTAGTACAGGCACGGCAGCACCACGAGTGTGAGCACGGTCGAGGAGACCAGGCCGCCGATCACCACGAGGGCCAGCGGCTGTGAGATGAACCCGCCCTGCCCGGTGAGGCCCAGCGCCATCGGCAGCAGCGCGAAGATCGTGGCGAGCGCCGTCATGAGAATCGGGCGCAACCGCCGACTGGCACCGTCGACGAGCGCGTCGTGCACGTTCTGGCCGCGCCGGCGGTACTGGTTCACCAGGTCAACGAGCACGATGGCGTTGGTCACCACTATCCCGATCAGCATGAGCACCCCGATCAGCGAGGGAACCCCCAGCGGAATGCCGGTGATGACCTGCAGCGCGATCGCCCCCGTGGCTGCGAACGGAACCGACACGAGCAGGAGCAGCGGCTGCAGCAGCGACCGGAAGGTGGCGACCATGACGATGTACACGATGAGGATCGCCACCAGCATCGCCACTCCCAGCTGTTGGAAGGCCTCGGTTTGATCGGCGCTCACGCCGCCCAGCTCGGCCGTAGCCCCCGCGGGCAGCGGGGTGTCGGCGAGCGCCGCAGTGATCTGCGCGTTGGCGGTGCCCAGGTCGTCACTGTTCGGGGTGGCGGCGATCGTTGCGGCGCGCAGCCCCTTCGTGGTCGTGAGGTTCGCCGGGCCCTGCACCTGGTCAACCGTGGCCAGGGTATCCAGGCGCACCGAGCCGGCACGGGTCGGAATGGCCAGCGCCCGCAGGCTCTCGGTGGTGGTCGGCGGTGCCTCGGACTGCAGGTACACCACGAGGGTCGCGTTGTCGATGACGATCGACCCGATGGTGCTGGGCTGCATCGCCTGCGAGACCAGGGTTCCAAGGACCAGCTCGCTCAGCCCGGCCTTGGCCACCGCCGACCGGTCGATGGTCACGGCCAGGTACGGGCGCGCCGCGGCGAGATTGCTGCTGCTCTGCTCGATCGACTCGAGCGTCTGCACGGCGGCCAGAATGTCATCGCTGGCGGTCTGCAGGTCGGCGCCGGTCGCGGCGGTCACGTTCACCTCGATGTCGGACGAGCCCCCGAACCCGTCACTGGCTGACACCGTCAGCTCCCCCGCACCGCTGAGCGCGTCCAGGTCGCTGCGCACCTCGGCCTGCACCCGGTCGGCGTCGGCCGAGTCCTCGGTGGTCACCGAATAGTTCACCGTGCTTGAGGAGGGTGCCCCACCCCGAAACGCGGCCTGTATACCGCTGCCGCCGATCGACACCTGCACGATGCTGACCCCGTCGATGGCGCGCAGGGTGTCTTCGACCGCGACGGATGCCGCGTCCTGCGCCGCGAGGCTCGTGCCCACCGGCAGCAGCTGGCTCACCCGAAAGGTGTTCTGCCCGGTCGAGCCCAGAAAGTTGACCTTCATGAAGGGCAGCAGCGCGACCGTGCCGGCGAGCACCAGCACCGCGAGCAGCAGCGTGGCGACGTAGTGCCGCAGGGTCCAGCCGATGATCGGCAGGTACCCGCGCTGCAGCCGGCTCGGGGGCTCCTCGGGTTCGGCGGTGACGGATGCGGCGTGCCGCGTGTGAGGACGGGTCGCGGTCGCCGGCACGAGCGCCCGCCCGGTCACCGGTTCGGACAGGGCCGCGGGCGCGGGCCGCGGCGGCCGCAGGAACCAGTAGGCGAGTACCGGAACGATCGTGAGCGACACCAGCAGCGAGGCCAGTAGTGCGATGGTCACGGTGAGGGCGAAGGGGCGAAACAGCTCCCCCGTGGAACCTCCCACGAACGAGATCGGCAGGAACACCGTGACCGTGGTGATCGTCGACGCGGTGATGGCCCCGGCGACCTCCCGCACCGCGCGAATGATGGTCTCGGCCGTGTTCGACGTAGCCACGAGGTGACGTTTGATGTTCTCGATCACCACGATGGAGTCGTCGACGACCCGGCCGATGGCGATCGTGAGGGCGCCGAGCGTGAGGATGTTCAGCGAGTACCCCACGGCCTGCAGTCCGATGAAGGTGATCAGCAGCGATGTGGGGATGGAAATGGCCGTCACCAGGGTCGCCCGCACCGAGAGCAGGAACACCAGAATCACCAGCACCGCGAAGATGAGGCCGAGAAAGCCCTCCTCGGTGAGTGCGTCGATCGACTGCTGAATGAAGGGTGCCTGATCGAAGACCACCGTGAAGGTGGTGCCGGCCACCGCCGCCTCCAGCTGGGGAAGAATGTCGCGCACCGCCGTGGACACATCGACCGTGTTCGCGGCGGGGACTTTCGTGACGGAGATGGTGAGGGCGGGTTCCCCGTTCACCCGGGAGATGCTCGCGATCGGGTTGTCGACCCGCTGAACGCTGGCGACGTCACCAATGGTGGCGGTGACGGGTGCCGTGAGCGCCCCCGCGGCATCCGTTATCGAGGAAGCAGAGCCGGCAGCGGAGGGCACCAGGGGCAGCGCCGCGATGTCCTCGACCGAGCCAAGCCTGCTGCCGGCTTGCACCGAGAGGGTGGAGTCGCCCTCGGTGATGGCGCCGGCCGGGATCAGTGCGCCGTTTTGTTGCAGCGCGTCACGCACGGATTGGGTGCTGAAGCCCCGGGCGGTGAGCTCGGTGACGTTGGGGATGATGGTGACGCGCTGGCCGACGTCGCCCGAGAGCGCGGCCTCGCGCACGCCGGGCAGGTCGCGCAGATCACCGAGCACGCTGCGGGTGAGTTCGTCGGCGAGGGTGCTGTTGTCGGTGCCGGCCGCGGCGACGGCCAGGGAGATCACCGGAAAATCGTCGATACTGCCGCTGATCACCTGTGGGTCGAGATCGTCGGGCAGGGTCGAGCGGATGCGGTTGATCGCCTGGCTGATGCGCGATTCGGCCTTGACCAGGTCGGTGCCGTAGGTGAAGGTCGCACTGACGAGGGAGGCGTCGGTGCTGCTGGTCGTCGACGTGGACTCGAGGCCTTCGAGGCCCTGGATCGCGGTCTCGATGGGCGTGGACACATCGTCGTTGACGACCTCGGGGCTCGCCCCGGGGTAGCTCGTGGAAACCAGCAGCTGGGGCAGTTGCAGGGAGGGAATCAGCTCCTGCTCGAGGCTGGTCAGCGCCAGGCTGCGAACACCGCGGCCACGATCGTGATGAGCGCGATGAGCGCCCGGTTCTTCATGCTCAGAACGGCGAGAAAATGCACGCGCTCAGTCTGCCAGCCCGGGCGACGCGGCAGCAGGCCGGCAGGCTGGGAATCCGCACCCGAGCCGCCGGCGTGATTGGTCGGCCACCGGGTGTTCGGCTCAGGTGCGGGGTCGGGTCAGACCACGTCGGCGAGATAACCGGTGTCGGGCAGCGGATGCCGCGCCAGCGACTTCCACGCCAGCCCGAGCGCGTCGATGCCGCGGTCCATCTCTTCCGGGCTAGGGCTGAACGGCAGTCGCAAGAATCTCTCGAACGCCCCGTCGATTCCGAAACGCGGACCGGCCGTGACGAGCAGCCCGTGATTGCGGGCGGCGAGCGCGAGCTGCGAGCTGAGTGGCGCCCCCAGGTTCACCCAGGCCGTGATGCCGCCGTCGACGTGCGGCACCCGCCAGTCGGGAAAGCGCTCGGCAAGACGCCGCTCGAGGTGGTCGCGTCCGGCTCGCAACCGGGCGGCCCGCAGCTCGAGGATCGCGGCCATCTGGGGGAGCAGCCGGGTGACGACGAGTTGCTCCAGCACCGGCGTGCCGAGGTCGTTCGTCGACCGCGCCGCCACGAGCTTGCGGATCAGCGCCGGCTCCGCACGAATCCAGCCGATGCGCAGTCCGCCCCAGACCGATTTGCCCACTGACCCGATCGAGACCACTGACGCCGAGGCATCCGCTGCCGTGCCGCTGCCCGCAAACGGTGGAAAGTGGCCGGCCCGGTCGATGGTGAACTCCGCAATCGTCTCGTCGATCAGCAGCACGGTTCCGGTCGCGGCCGCCGCGCTGATCACGCGGTCGCGCTGGTCGAGGGGCATGCTCTGGCCGGTCGGATTGTGAAAGTCGGGCATGAGGTACCCGAGCACCGGGTTGCTGCGGCGCAGGGCCTGCATCAGGGCGGGCTCGTTCCACCCGGCGGGTTCCCCGGGACCGCCCGCCGACACGCTGACCGGAACGAGTCGGCCGCCGGCCGCCCGCAAGGCCTCGTAGGCGTGCGGATAGGTCGGCGTCTCAATCAGCACCCGGTCGCCGCGCGTGATCAGCACCCGGGCCAGCAGCGCGATCGCGTGCTGCGCCCCGAGGGTGACCATGATCTGCTCCGGAGCGGTCGGCAGTCCGCGGGCACGGTACCGCTCTGCGATAGCGTCGCGCAGCTCGGGAATGCCGACGGGGTCGAAACCCGGCCCGTTCAGGTGCCCGGCGAGGTCCGCGGCGGCCAAAGTCGCGGCATCCGTCAGCCCGGGCAGCGCGGGCATGGTGGCCTTGCTGAAATCGAGGATGCCGTCCACGGGCTCACTCGCGAGAGCCGGCGTTCCCGGCAGCCCGACCACGCTTCCCGAGCCCTGCAGGCTCTGCAGGTAGCCACCCTCCCGCAGCGCGCGATATGCGGCCGTGACCGTGGTGCGACTGACACCGAGCCGTTCACTCAGCTCGCGTTCGGCCGGCAGCCGGCTGTCGCTGGGAATGCGCCCATCCAGCAGCAGCAGACGGATGCGCTCTGCCAGCGCCCGGTAGGCGCTCGCGCCGCCGCGCCAGTCGCCGAGCAGGCCGTCGAGGGCTCGGGCGCTGAGCGGATGCGGTGACATAAAGCCAGCCTAGGCAAATTGGCTACTTGATAACAGGCCAAATATGTCATTGGATGACAACTATGACCCAGAGCTACCCCTATCGCTACGCCCAGCTGCTTATTGGCCTTTTTCTGTACGGAATCGGCATTGCCTTGATCGTGCGTGGCGAAATCGGCGTGGCCCCGTGGGACGTACTCACCCAGGGCATCGACATCTACACCGGCTGGGGATTCGGGTTCATCACCATGATCACGAGCGCGGTCGTGCTGCTGCTGTGGATCCCGATTCGCCAGAAGCCGGGTATCGGCACGATTCTCAACGCGATCCTGGTGGGGCTCGCGGCCGACGTGGGCCTCGCACTGGTGCCGTCCGGCCTGGACCTGGGCGTGCGTATCGTGCTCTTCACGGTGGGACTGCTCGTGCTCGCGGCCGCCACCGGACTCTACATCGGCGCGCACTTCGGCCCCGGCCCGCGCGACGGCCTCATGACCGGCCTGCACCGGCGCACCGGCTGGCCGATCTGGATGGTGCGCACCGGCCTCGAGGGCATCGTGCTGCTCATCGGCTGGGCGCTCGGCGGCAACGTGGGCGTGGGCACGGTGCTCTTCGCTGTGCTTATCGGGCCGCTCTGCAACGTGACGATCCCGCTGTTCTCGATCCGGCGACCCGCCTCGGTGGTCGCACCGGCCACGCCCGCCTCTGACTCCTCCGTCTCGCCCGCGTCCACCCCTCAACGCTGATCCCTCCGTGCTGACCCAGCCGCACGTCGTCGCGCCTGCCGGTCAGGCGCAGAAGTCGCGCAGGGTCGCCTCAAGGATGGCGGTGAGGTTCCGCACCGACGCCACGTCGGCCCATTCCTCGTCAGCATGGGCGCCGCCCCCGTCGACCCCGAAGACCAGGCAGGGAATGCCCGCTTCGAGGATCAGGCCGGCGTCGGTCCAGAAGGGCTCGCCGCGGTGCGCGGGTTCGCGACCGAGCACCCGGCGGGCACTGGCCTGCAGCGCCTGCACGATGGGCCAGGCGGTATCCGCCTCGAACGCGGCGCGGGCCACGAGGGGCCGCAGCTCGAACCGGAAGTCGGGCACCGTGACCGCGAGGTCATCGAGCAGTGCGCGCAGTTCGGCCTCGACGTGCTCCGGAGACTGGCCGGGCAGCATCCGTCGCTCCAGGGTCAGCGTGCAGGCGGCCGCGACCGTGGCCGCATCGTCACCGCCGGAGATCATCGAGACGCGCACGGTGCCATGCCCGAGGGTCGGGTGCGGTGGAGTGGATTCGAGGCGGTCGCGCAGGCCGTCGAGGGCGGTCATCACGAGGGCGGCGTGTGCGATCGCGTCGACGCCGCGCTCCGGCTGCGAGCCGTGCGCGGCGCGCCCCACGAGGTCAAGCTCGAACCAGGCGAATCCGCGGTGGGCCAGGGTGAGCTCGAGTCCGCTGGGCTCCGCGATGATGGCCGCGTCCGCTCGGACCTGCCGCAGCACCTCCTCGGTACCCAGGCTGCCGAACTCCTCGTCGGCGACCAGGGTCACAATCACGTCGCCGGCCAGTCGGGGCCGGGCAGCGGATGCCCGCGCCGCCGCCACGAGGATCGCCGCGACCCCGCCGAGCATGTCGAAGGAGCCCCGGCCGAAGATCTTGCCGTCGCGCTCCTCGGCCGCGAATGGATCCCCCACGTAGGTGGACACGCCGACCGTGTCGAGGTGTCCGTTGAGCATCAGCGAACGACCGGTGCTCGCGCCGGAGCCCCGAAAGACGCCGACGATGGAGGGGCGTCCCGGGCGCTCTTCGAGGCGGTGCACCTCGAAACCGCGTTCGGCCAGCCACTGGGCGCACCAGGTGGCGATCCGAGCCTCCCCGGCGGCCCCCGGCACGAGG